>CAJCIQ010000016.1 GCA_903970475.1 Beijerinckiaceae bacterium | reverse complement strand
TGAATCTGCTGGGGTGATAGCTTTTGTAGGAGTTTCTGTTGTAAGCTTTGACTAAGTGCCATAAGGACGTAAATTTACATAGAAATCCTACATTTTGAATATTTGGAATAAATTTTGCTGCATTTTTTTTCTCCTTACCCTTCCCACTGCCGGATGCTGGGCTCAAACTCAGCACACGTCGCAGTTACAAGAAAACGGAATTTATAATTTTCACTTGACGGACGCCTTCTCACTAGCGCCCCAAAATCTTATTTTATCCCCTTTAAACCTCCCCTCTCATAAATTTTTACAAAAAAATGACAATTGGGGTGCTTATCGCCTCATATTTAATCAGGAACTCCCTAAAACTTTGGATGCCACTTCCTTACTGAGGCCCGATTTTACCATCCAACACCTGCCTTTCTTTTGTAACCAGGAATATAAAGTAGAAAAAGCAACCGGCCTACCCCTTAGATTCAGGGTAGGGTCCCTCCAGGAATGTGATTGGCTGGAGGGGAAAGCGGGTGCGGTGCAGCCCTAGGAGGGAGGGCCCCAACGAAAAAGGCCCCGGAGGGGCCTTAAAGTTATGGGCGTACGGCCCCGGAGGGGCACTAAAGTTATGGGCGTACGGCCCTGGAGGGGCCTTAAAGTTATGGGCGTGCGGCCCCGGAGGGGCACTAAAGTTATGGGCGTACGGCCCCGGAGGGGCACTAAATTCATTCGCGAAGCCTGCTAGTGGCTTAAGCCGTCACGCTGTGTTTGGTCAACTCAGATTGAATTACTTCCACCATTTGTCGTCCTTTAGCTTCTACTTGTTGCGGCGTTACACCCATTTGAATGGCAGTAGAAATACACCGGCTCATTAACCTGTCGCTCTGGCTGAAATCCTGGCTGCGGAGAACTTTTAATGCATGCAGTTGGGAATCGGTAAGGGGGAACATACTCTGGCCCTCTTTGAGGTGTTGCCACTTGCGTACATAATGCCAGTTATGGTCATACCAATACATATTTCCACCCTGGATACCCTTGACCTTGAACCCTTCCAGAACGGCTTTGGTCAATTCTTCTGAGGGCAGGAACCAGCTTAAGAAGGTATAACTGTCTCCATTAGGGTCGGGGATTTTGCGCCAGGTGATCTCCGGAACGACGGAGAGTACGTCTTTCAAAATCTGCCAGTTCTTTTTCTGAATGGCCAGGAATTGATCCAGCTTGCGGAATTGAGCCAAACCTACTGCTGCATGCAGTTCAGAGATCCGGAAATTATATCCCAGATAAGGATGCTCGTCTGCTCCCCTGTCCATTCCTATATGGTCATGACCGTGGTCCGTGAAGGCGTTGCATTTGAGGTAAGTTTCCTCATTATTAGTCAAAACCGCCCCACCTTCACCGCAGGTGATGGTTTTTACAAAATCAAAAGAAAGGGTGCCTGCATCTCCAATGGTACCCAGGCATTTGCCATGATAAGTGGCTCCGGTGCTTTGACAGGCGTCTTCCAGCAGCAGCAGGTGGTGTTCCTTACAAATCTTAATCAAGGCATCCATATCCGCCATGGTACCGCACATGTGTACGGGCATAACGCATTTGGTTTTGCTGGTGATGGCCTGACGTACGGATTCCGGGTTAAGGGTCAGGGTTTCATCCACGTCAGCCAGCACGGGTATGGCGCCTACGCTTAATACGGCTTCAAAACTGGCAACAAAAGTGAAAGAAGGCATAATGACCTCATCTCCTGCACCAATGCCTAAAGCCGCTAGTGCCGTTGTAAGAGCGGAGGTTCCGCTGGAAGTGAGCTGCGCATAACCACTGCCCAGACGGGCGCAAAGGGCCTGTTCGAGCTCTTTGGCTTTCCAGATGCCCTTACGTGGGCCATCAAATCCATAGCGCATGATGATGCCTGTATCCAGGACGTCATTGATTTCTTTGCGTTCTTCTGCACCGAATAATTCAAAGCCAGGCATAGTAAATCGATTTGTACAAAGGTAGAAAAAATGATTCCTTATAAGTTCACGGGTAAACTTTCTATGTTTTGGACGCTGACGGCTGTGGCGGCGTAGCGGCACTCGTCCGGCCAGGCGCTGCCGGGTCCTATGGAGCCGGCGCCTCCAATGCCAGGGGCGGTGGGTCCACCGCGCTTTCCCAAGAGCGTGGTCGAACCAGAATCAGAACCCGCGAGGCCAAGTCCCCGAGAGGGGCTCAACGCCCCAGGTCCTTTCCATAAGGTAATAATCCCTTCTTGCTTATCTGAAGGGACGATCTTATAAATATGTTCAGGATCCAATGCGGTGGAAGTATCCCCCGGTAAATACCGGTAGACCACAAACAGGCGCAGGGGCCATGCTGTGGCTGCACTCAATACAATGTGAACGCTATCTCCGGAAGGAACAGCCGCTACCATGGGCGAAGGGGGAACAGTATGGTCTATCCAGGGCATGGGGGGAACCAGCGCCGGATATTTGTAATAGTTATTGCGCAGGCTATCACTCCAACCCAGGGGGTTGGTCTCAAAGTTCTGGCTGCTGAAATAAATACATCCATCAGAAGATATGCGGGATAGAGCAACCTGCTGGGGAAGTTCATTGGGATTTTTCCAGGCGGCATTATAACCCGCTTTGTAGATGGCCAATCCAACAAACATTTGCTTGCCGTAGGTGTGGGCATGCCACCAATCCAACATAACATCGAAGGGTACTACCTTATGTCCGCGTTCAAAATAGATCTGGGGCGCAACGTAGTCTATCCATCCTTTTTGTAACCAAAGCAGGATATTGGCGTATAAGTCATCATAATCAGTAACGGATCCGTGGGTAGGGCTTCCAAGTGGATCAGCACTGTTGTTCCTCCATATGGCGTATGGACTGATACCAAATTTGCAATAAGGGTTCTCCTGTTTGATGGCTTGGGAAATCCGGTATATGATAGTGTCTACATTGCTCCTTCTCCAGGTTTCTTTATCCAGACCCCTGTTGTATTTCTGGTACGCGGCGTCGTCAGCGAAATATTGGTTTTTGGCTTTATAGGGATAGAAGTAATCGTCAAAATGGATGGCATCTACCTGGTAGTTTTTCACGATATAACGGATCACACTGGTGAGGTAATCCCATACCGCGGGCTCACCGGGATTAAAGAGTTTGGTGTTATCGTATACCAAAAACCATTCTGGATGAAGGCGTGTTATATGCGTAGGGGATGCCACGTCTTTGGCCGCATTGAACAGGGCCCTGTAGGGATTGATCCAGGCATGGAATTCCATTCCCCGCTTATGGGTTTCGGCAATCATGAAGGCCAGCGGATCATAATAAGGTTCCGGAGGTAAGCCTTGCTTTCCGGTTAACCACTTACTCCAGGGTTCATATGGGTTGGGATAAAAAGCGTCTGCTGTAGGCCTGATCTGCACAATGACTGCATTCATTCCATTGCGCTGATGCATGTCCAAGAGGTTAATAAACTCCTGTTTTTGCAAGGCTACGTTTCCTGTTGCTTCTTTGGATGGCCAGTCGATATGGTCTACGGAAGCTACCCAAACGGCCCTGAATTCATATTTAGGCTGTGCCCAACCTGTGATCACTGTCAAACATAGGCCAGCCATCCATAGGAGCCTTTTACCCTTCATCTTTACTACGGATTTTATCCAATAATTTATTGAGTTGTTTGCACTCTTTTTCGCTGAGTCCCCGGAGTGTATCTTCAAGAATCCCGGACTTTTCATCCAGTTTAGACAGCAGATTTAATCCCTTCTTTGTAATAGTCACATCCACCAAACGTTTATCTGCCTTAGACGTTTTTTTGGCAGCCAAACCTTTAAGGACCAGCCTGTCCACCAGGCGGCTGGTGTCGCTCATTTTATCCAGCATACGTTCTCTTATTTCCAGCGTGCTCAGGGGCTCTTTACTTCCCCTCAGGATGCGCAGGATGTTGAATTGCTGCAAAGTAATGTCTGTGTCGTCAACCAGTGTTTTTAGCCTTTCCAAGACCCAGTTGTAGGTATACACCAGGTTAACGGTGCCTTTATGGTATTCACTGGCGAACTTGGTCGTTTGATGTATGTCTTGTTCTATACCCATATTTAACCCCAAACTTTTATGCCCTCGCTACAGTTGGCGCAGATATCAATGTTTTTCCGGCTCGTAAACAATTCCTTTCTGAATTGTTGGTAATTGTCATTGTGCCAGATTTCCTTGAAACTTTGCATTCTTAGGTTACCTAACCGATGCATAGCGTCCTTGTCAAAACAGCAAGGAACCACCAGTCCATCCCAAGTGATCACATTGGCGTGCCATAGTTTCCAGCAATGGTTACTCAAGCCGCTTTTAATCTCATAGGTGCCGTCTGATTTTTGGCGATAGCGACTAAATTTATCCAGGGTTGGGATTAGCTCATTTCCTTGTTCATAATCGTAGATCTGTGCCGTCTTGAATCTTACTTCATCCACGCCTACTTCCGCCGCTAACCGTTTGACATCTTCGATCTGGTGTTCATTGGGCTTTACGACCAGGAATTGGAAAAAAACAAAGGGTTTATTGCTCTTGAGCTCCTTTTTCCATTTAACGATGTTTCGGGCCCCTTCCAGCACTTTATCTAGTTTTCCTCCAATGCGGTATTGTTGGTATACATCCTGGGTTGTTCCATCTATGGAAATAATCAGCCTGTCCAAACCACTTTCGACCGTTTTTCTGGCGGTTTCATCTGTCAGGTAATGGCCATTGGTGGACGTTGCCGTATATAAGCCTTTATCTGAAGCATATTTAACCATGTCCAGAAAATCCTTATTGAGGTAAGGCTCGCCTTGAAAATAAAAGATGAGGTATAACAGCTCCCGGTGAATCTGATCAATGGTTTCCCGGAAGAAATCTTTCCTTAACATGCCTGTTTCCCGGGTAAATGACCTTAATCCACTGGGGCATTCAGGACAACGGAGGTTGCAGGAAGTGGTGGGCTCGAAGGATATAGAAATAGGGTAACCCCATTGAATGGGCTTTCCCGTCCATTTGCTTATGAAATAGCTGGAAAAGACTTTGGCTGCGTTCAAAGCCCTTCTGGGGGTTAGCTTAGAGAGAAAATTGATACTGTCGTTCCAATTTATATCAGGCATCTGACAAAGGTAACCGGAAAAACAATACCTGTTTTTATTCCCAAAATTGTGTATCTTTAAATTAGTTGTTTAACTAATAGTATGTCTAACAACCAATTTAAACCAGGGGAACTTTATAGCTTTATAACGGGTAAGGCCAGCATCGCTGTGGCCAGAAGACTTCAGAAGAATTTCAAGCAATCGGGCGTTGACATTACCATAGAACAATGGAGTGTATTGTATCATCTATGGAAGCTGGATGGACAAAGCCAACAAGAATTGTGCAATGCGACCTTTAGGGATAAACCCAGTATCACCCGCTTGGTAGACAATCTCGAAAAGCTAAAGCTGGTGCGAAGGGTGCCTTCCAAAGAAGACAGGCGCATCAACCTTATTTACCTCACTGATTTTGCCCGGAAGATGCAGGAACAAACAATGAGTCTGGCCAATCAAACCCTGAACGAAGCCCTGCATAATGTATCGGCAGAAGAAGTAGAGACCTGTAAAGCCGTTTTGCAAAAAGTATACGACAATCTAAAATAAAATATTGTAGTTATGGACACCGCAACGCAAACCGCTGCCTCCCTTAAAGGTGGGGAATGGCTGATCAAAGAAAGCCAGCCAGAGGAAACCTTCATCCCCGAAGACTTCAATGAAGAACAACACATGGTAAAAGACATGTGTGCTTCCTTTTTGGATACGGAAGTATTGCCCATTATCCAGCGTATCGACTCCATGGAGCCGGGACTCATGCCTTCTCTGGTGGTAAAAGCCGGTGAACAGGGATTGTTGGGTACAGCGGTACCAGAATCGCTGGGTGGATTGGGTAAGGACTTTATTACCTCTACCCTGGTCAATGAAGGATTGGGTGGGGGTTTTTCCTTTTCAGTGGCCATAGCGGCACATACGGGAATTGGTACCTTACCGATCCTTTATTTCGGAACAGATGCCCAAAAGGAAAAATACGTCACCAAACTGGCTACCGGCGAGTGGAAAGGGTCCTATGGCCTGACTGAACCAGGTAGTGGTAGCGATGCTTTGGGCGCTAAGACCACCGCAACGCTGAGCAGCGATGGGAAATTTTATCTGCTCAATGGGCAGAAGTGCTGGATCACCAATGGCGGATTCGCTGATGTGTATACGGTATTCGCAAAAGTAGACGGAGACAAGTTCACGGCCTTTATCGTAGAGAGAGGTTTTGAGGGTTTTACCCAAGGGCCGGAAGAGCATAAGATGGGCATTAAGGGCTCCTCTACCGTACAACTCTACTTCCAGGATTGCAAAGTCCCAGTCGAAAATGTGTTGGGTGAAATCGGAAGAGGGCATATCATCGCCTTTAATATCCTCAATGTCGGAAGACTGAAGCTTTGTGCTGCCACTTTAGGGGGGGCTAAACGGGCCATTACGACCACAGTAGAATATGCCCTGACCAGGGAACAGTTTAAGGAGCCGATTGCTCATTTCGGGGCCATTCAACATAAGCTGGCAGAAATGGCCATCAAGGCCTGGGTTTCCGAAAGTGCGCTGTATAGAACGGCAGAATGGATAGACGCTAAAGAACGATCTATGATCGAAGCCGGTAAACCCTTCAACGAGTCTACCTTGGGCGCTGCTGAAGAATATGCCATTGAATGTGCCATTCTCAAGGTGTTGGGCAGTGAGATGCTGGATTATGTGGTCGATGAAGGTGTTCAGATCCACGGCGGAAACGGCTACAGTGATGAGTATATCATTTCCAAAGCCTATAGGGACTCCAGGATCAACCGCATCTATGAAGGCACCAACGAAATAAACCGCCTGCTGATCGTGGACATGGTATTGAAACGGGCCATGAAGGGCAGACTGGATTTGATGGGGCCTGCTATGGGCGTTCAGAAGGAACTCATGAGTATTCCCGACTTTGGAAGTGGGGACGATTCCGATCCTTTTGCCTCAGAAAAGAAGCTGATCGCCAATTTTAAAAAGGCCATTTTGATGACGGCAGGGGCTGCTGTTCAGAAGCTTATGATGAAGCTGGACAAGGAGCAGGAAATTCTGATGAACATCGCCGACATGGCCATTCATACCTTCACGGCGGAAAGCGCTTTGCTCAGGGTAATTAAATTAGAATCTTCTAAAGCTGATGCAGCGAATCAGTGGGAAAAGGATGTCCTTAAAGTATACCTGTCTGAGGCCGCCGATCAGATTTTCATTGCTGGAAAAGAAGCCATCAACTCTTTTGCCGAAGGAGACGAACAGAGAATGATGCAATTGGGCATTAAGCGTTTCACCAAAGCTGACCCTTTCAATACAAAAGACGCCCGTAGGAGGATAGTTTCCCGCCTGTATGAAGACAAAAAATATCCACTGTAGGGTAGACTTCCAGTCTGGCTTACCGGGAAGGTTTGGGCTGTAGGGCCCAGCGCTGGGAACTATTGGGAAGTTTTATAAAGTAGGTAGCCCCTGGGGGCGCCCAATTGATCATCGGACATGGGTAAATATAGAGAAAAGAAACCGGGGTCTTGCTGATA
>CAJCIQ010000015.1 GCA_903970475.1 Beijerinckiaceae bacterium | reverse complement strand
AACGGCCACGACTGGGGTTGACCACCACAACATTGCGCTACGGCTAACCGCCTCGTGGAGGTTCGAGTCCTCCCTCTACAGCTCTCTCAGATGGTGATAGGAAGCCCGCGTAATCCTTTGGTTTACAGGGCTTTTCTTTTTATTGCAACCGCTGTCATGTCCAAATTTTGCCTGCCAGGCCGATGAAGCACCCTGATATCATTTGTGGGTCAACGCTACGCACCCTTAACCCATTTGTGGATCCATTCGGCGCTACATATATGGCAAAAAGATCGTATCTTCATAGAACGCCCGGTTCATTGACTGGTTTTATTCACCAAAATCCATTCTATGAGCAATACATCCGTACAACTGAACGAGCCCGTTATAAGGATTGTTGCCTTTGAAGTCGCACTGCTTCTGGTTGCCTTTGTCCTTACCCGCCAATTGGTTATACCCCTATTTTTATTATTCGACTTCTATCTCAGGGGATGGGACATGCAACGATTTAGTCCCTTGCGCTGGATCGCCATCCAGGTTAATCACTACCTTTTACAAAACCGGTATAAACCGGTATTTGCTCCCCCTAAATTATTTGCCGCCAAAATAGGCGCCGTCATGAATTTCGCCATCATCATGGCTGTGGTCATTGCCCCTCCCTCTTTTAGCCTGGGCCTGGCTATAGTAGTCATCTTTTTTGCCCTTCTGGAGTCACTTGCTGGCTTTTGCACGGGCTGTTACATCTACAATTATTATCAAAAAGTAAGGCATCATCTTCATTTTTAGGAGAGCTTCCTACCTTTGCACCCTATGGGGTACAAAAAGTTGATCAGGTTTGCTGCTATTAAAGAATTCCCACATGTTTTGGAATATCCCCGGGATATGCCGGGAAAATGGGCTCAATTCTTTAAGAATGAACACCCTATTACCCTTGAGTTGGCCTGTGGAAAGGGAGAATACACCATTGGATTGGGTGAATTATATCCCCAGCACAATTTTATAGGCGTAGACATCAAAGGAAATCGAATTTGGGTAGGCGCCTCCAAGGCTTTGAACGCAAAAATGTCCAATGTGGCTTTCCTTAGAAGTCATATTGAATTGCTACCTACCTATTTTAATAAAGGAGAAGTATCGGAGATCTGGATCACCTTCCCCGATCCGCAATTGCAGAGCTCAAGAGCCAAAAAACGACTCACCCATCCCCGCTTCCTTTCCCTCTACCGGGAAATACTGACTCCGGATGGGATCCTTCACCTAAAAACCGATTCCCCAGATTTATATGCTTTTACCTTGGATGTAATCCAATTTTTCGGCCTTCCCCTCCTGGAATCTTCCGATAATATTTATGCCAGCCCCCAGGTAAGTAAGGAGCTGAGTATAAAGACCCACTATGAAAGCCTGGATATTGCCCGTTCCAAAAAGGTCCACTACATTAGATTCAGGCTGAATGAACGTTTATCGGATGAGGCACTTACCCTTTCATATAAGGCACACCTGGAAAACCTGATAGCCCGTGAGCAGTCCAGCATTCAATGAGGGAGAGGATTACTACTACAATGAACAAGGGCTCATTGTGCTTACAGCAGCCTTCCATTTAAAAAGAGGGTATTGTTGTGGGAACGGATGCAAGCACTGTCCATATGAATATGAAAGGGTTCCGGAACCCAAACGTAGTCAGCTTCTCAATCAGCCCAAACATGAGCAAAAGCCCTAACCGCCCAAGCAAAAAGGCCGCACCGTCACCTAGGAAAGCCGCGCCAACCAAACCTTCGGCGAAAGCCGCGTCAGCCAAACCCTCAAGGACTTTCGCCTCATCTATAAAATCGTCCACAAGGTTTGATGATAAGCTCCCGGTCGTGACCCCCAGCGGGAAAAGAGATGACTCTTTTTTTGACCTGGTTCACCAGGTGGCTCGCCAAATCCCCAGAGGAAGGGTCACCTCCTATGGAGCCATTGGCCGCTTCCTGGGAAGCGCATCCTCCGCCAGGATGGTAGGCTGGGCCATGGCGTCCTCACATACTGCCAGTCCTCCCATACCCGCGCACAGGGTGGTCAACAGCAGCGGATTGCTTAGTGGCAGGCACCACTTCACACCCCCGGAACGCATGGAACAACTCCTTCAGGAGGAAGGCGTGAAAGTCAAAGATTACCAGGTTGTTGATTTCGATAAGCTTTTCTGGGACCCAGCCGAAGAATTGTTTTGAAAAGTAGTTTTTTGCCCTCAAATTAGCCCTCGAAAATCTACATATGAGCTGTACTATGCATCGTATATTGGGGCTTACCCTATTGTTGATTCAGACCACCTGTTTTGCACAAAACAATAATTCATACTCAGATACCCTGAAGGCCAACTATACCAAAATAGAACGTCTGATTCCGATGCGGGATGGGGTAACACTATTTACGGCCATATACATTCCCAAAGATAGCAGCCAGGATTATCCCATCTTGATGATGCGCACTCCCTATTCCTGCGCACCCTACGGGGAAGATAACTATCCAAGGCGTTTGGGCCCCAGCAAACAGTTCGCTCAGGAAAAATATATTTTCATCGTTCAGGATGTCCGTGGACGTTACATGAGTGGTGGACAGTTTCAAGAAATGACGCCCGCCAAAGACGTTAAGAAAACCAACAAGGACGTTGACGAAAGCAGTGATGCTTACGACACCATTGACTGGCTCCTAAAAAATATAAAGCACAACAATGGAAAAGTAGGCATTTACGGCATTTCCTACCCAGGTTTTTATGCCTCTGCCGCTCTTCCCAACGCTCATCCAGCCTTGGTCGCCGCTTCTCCCCAGGCTCCAGTAACCGATGAGTTCGTCGGAGACGATGCTAATCACAGGGGGGCCTTCTACCTCCTGGACAACTTCGATTTCATGAATTTCTTCGACCATCCCCGGCCGGAGCCCTGGAAGAAATATCCTTCCCTGTTTGATGTTCATTATGATGACGCCTTTGCTTTTTTCCAGCAATTGGGGCCCATTTCCAATGCCAATAAGCTTTATTTTAAAGACTCCAGCAAAATCTGGAATGAATACCTGGCGCATCCTGTATACGACGCTTACTGGAAGGCCCGCAATATTCGGACGCATCTAAATAACATTACCCCTGCCGTACTGGTCGTAGGTGGATGGTTTGACGCCGAGGATATGTTCGGTTCCCTTAAAACATACGAGGCCATTAATACGCAATCCCCACACAATAATACACGTCTGGTGATGGGTCCCTGGACCCATGGAGCCTGGTCAAGGGGTGATTGGACCCATTATGCAGACTATGCTTTTGGTTCCAATACCAGTGCCTACTACCAGGACCTGGAGCTGAAGTTTTTCAACTACTACCTCAAAAATAAGGGCAAGTTCGATCAGGATAAAGCAACCGTATTCATTACAGGAAGCAATACCTGGAAGCAATTCAGCGCCTGGCCTCCCAATGAAGGTGAAAACGAAACCTGGTATCTGGGTGTAGGAAAATCGCTGTCCAGGGACAAAGCCATGATCCCTTTTTCCTTTGATGAATATGTAAGCGACCCAGCCAATCCCGTGCCTTATATAAAGGGAGTAAAAAGCAGCAGGGACAACAACTACATGGGTACCGACCAGCGCTTTGCCGCTCTTCGCAATGATGTATTGACTTATACGAGTGACGTCCTGGGCTCCGATGAAACCATTACCGGAGAGATCATAGCAGACCTCTATGCTTCCATCTCTGGTACCGATGCCGATTTCATCGTCAAGGTAATCGACGTACTTCCCAGTCAACCCGCTGGAGCAGCAGCTCCCACCGCCGAAGAAGCCGCATTGGGCGGATATGAGCAACTCGTCAGGGCAGAAGTACTTCGTGGTAAGTTCCATAAAAGCTGGGAAAAGCCGGAAGCCTTTGATCCAGGTAAAATCACCAAAGTGTCATTGACCCTGAACGCCATTGCCCATACCTTCAAAGCCGGGCATCGCATCATGGTACAAATTCAAAGCAGCTGGTTCCCCCTGGTGGACATGAATCCCCAGACCTTTGTGAATATACCCACGGCCAAGCCTTCGGATTTCCAGAAAGAGACGATCAAGATTTATCACGACGAGAAGCACCCTTCCAGCATCACTTTACGTAAGCTGGACTAGTCGCCTCGGCCTGCGCTTGCCACGGTGGTTCCCGCGCCTGTGTGAAAGTGGAGACGTAATTAGCCTTTGTGATTGTGACAAAAAACAAATTTTAATTGCGGCACATCCCCTTCGTATTAAGGCATCCCCCTTCAAAAGCCAAGCGGCAAATAGGCTAGTAATACTCGCTAACCATCATATAAACAATCACCCCCGTAACGGCCACGTATAGCCATAGGGGCCATGTAATTTTGGCCAGCTTACGGTGCTTGTCCCATTTTTCGTTGAACGCCCGTTGTAGCGTAAACAATACGAAGGGAATGATGATACCGGAAAGTAAAATATGGGAAGTCAGGATGAAGTAATAGACATAGCGAAGGGAACCGGCGGCAGCTTTTTCCGCATCATCCAGGTGCCCATCGTGATTGAGATCCCCGTATATCGTAGAGGGATTAGAAGCGTGGTAAATCACGTACGACACTAAGAAGATGGCACTAAGCCCTACAGCAATCAGGTTGGCTATCTTGTGCGCCTGGACCTGCTTGTTTTTGATAAAATACAGGCTGGCCACCAACAAAATAGCGGTGGTCGCATTTAATATGGCGTGAAACAGCGGAAGAATAGAGGTATTGAAGCCGAAGTTCACCTTTACAGAAGGCACCAGGATCAAAAAAGCCACTGCCAAAGGAACGGCTACAGAGACGATGATGATAGGCAGTGTTAGATTCTTATTTTTCATGTTCGTGGTTTATACGCCGGGATAGGTAGTTATCTTATTTTCTAAACAAATTCCTTTTTTCTCCCTTCTTTTTTTCCAAAGACAGTAACACTATATCATTGACCAGCTTGGCCATATCCACGGTGTCCTGCCCATTGTAATACCCCCTGATGTATCGGTCCTGATCCAGCAAAACCATACGATCCGTATGCACAAAGTTCATGTGTCCGCTATCTTCTGCGGCAACTTTAAAATCCCTTTCTGCCAGGGTATAAATAGTATCCTTACTTCCTGTAAGCATCCACCAGTTGTTATGTTCTACACCATAGCGGTCTGCATATTCCTTAAGCACCGGCACAGAATCCCTTTCCGGATCCACCGTAAAGGAAATGAATTGAACCAGGGTGTCGTTGGTCCGGAAGCTTTCCTGAAGCTTACGCATATTTCGGGTAAGGGTGGGGCAGAAGGAGGGACAATGGGTAAAGAAGAAATCAACCACCACTACTTTATTGCCTACGTCACTTAAGGAAACAGTCTTTCTCAATTGATTGGTCAGGGTAAAATTGGGAATGGTATGCCAAATGGTATCAAACTCCTTTTTACCATCCCTGTCTGCCACAAAAATGGTATCTGCTATAAAATGCCGGGGCATTACCAGGTCTCTTTCGCTATAGTATTTTATGATGAAATAACATATAACAGGAATAAAGATCACCAGGCACAATACCAGCATAGATCGTCTGTTCATCAGTCATCTTGCTTTAGAAATGCAAAGATACCCCCTGGAGGCATTGATCCCCCATGGAAACAAATAAAAAGAGCCATCGCATAGCTGCCATGACTCTTTCTTATCAGGTCATCAAAGATGCCCCTAAAACCCACTTAAGGGGGAATTTACTTATTTCAAGGTTCCTTCAGCCGGAGCAGGTTGCTCCGTTTGGGTCGCCTGTTTGTCATTAGGGTTGTAGGAATAGGCTTGTCTCAGGTGAAGCCAGGAAGCTCCATCAAAACAGAAAGCCAGTACAAACCAGATAAATAACAGCAGGGGGATCAGCACAGAGCGGATCATAGCCGTTACTTCATAACGCAAGTGCATGAACTCAGCTACAATGTAGCCCGCTTTAACAAAGGTCATGGACAAGAAGAAGACCGGGTTTAACCACTCGTACTGATGTGGAATGGTATGGCTTACTTTCATACCCCATACTACTTCAACAAGGGTAATACCCAAGAGAATCCAGAATACGGTCCAGATCCTTTTGGTGGTCATTGTCGTACCCTGATGCCCGTGACCGGCATCGTGACCTGCTGCGTCGTGACCGTGTGATGGTGCTTCTGACATAAAATAATGTATATAAAGGCGTTAAGTAAAAAGTTCTAGAGCAAATAATAGCAAGTGAATACGAATACCCATACCAGATCAACAAAGTGCCAGTACAAACCTACCTTTTCAATCATTTCATAGTGACCGCGGCGCTCGTAGGTTCCACCCAGGATATTGGCCAGGATGACACAGTTGATAACCACTCCACTGAATACGTGAAATCCGTGGAATCCGGTTACGGTGAAGAAATAGTTGGTGAACGCCGTGGTGGGAAGGCTACCATCCCTGTTGGGGAAAGGATTACGACCCCACCAGGCACCTTCGTGGAATAGGTGCGTCCATTCCCAAGCCTGACAGCTCAGGAAGCAAAGACCACCAATGATCGTGAAGATCATCCATTTGGCGGCGCCTTTCTTATCCATATTGTGTCCAGCTTGTACAGCCAATACCATGGTTACTGAGCTCAGAATCAGGATAAAAGTCATCAAGCTCACAAAGACCAAGGGAAGGTCTGCCTCACCCATAAGGGGAAAGGTTTTGAATACCTGGTTGGGATCAGGCCAGGAGGAAACGGAGAAACGGGTCGTCCACAGGGAGATCAATAAAGCACCGAAGGTGAAGGCATCACTCATCAGGAAAAACCACATCATCAATTTTCCGTAGCTAAGGGCATAAGGGCTCTTCCCCCCACCCCAAACTGATTGATCCTTCGATACAGCAACAGTTGCCATGAATATCAGGTTTAAAGTCTATAAAATTATTCTATTGGATATACAAAAAGAATACAAACAAATAAAGCCACAACAAGTCCACAAAATGCCAATAAACAGAAGCTATTTCCACAGGGACCGCACTGTAATTCCTGGACCGTGTACTGTAAGCCTTGGCGAACAAGACAATCAAAAAAATAATGCCCCCCAGTACGTGCAAAGCGTGGAGTCCGAAAATAATATAGAGGAAAGATCCGCCTACACTATTGGTAAACCGCACGTTTTGCGCCCAGATTGCCTCAAAACCATTGAACTGCATAAATATGAACACCAATCCCAAAACCGCAGTCAAAGTGATCAAAGATCTGTAAGAACGCATATTCCGCTCCTTGAAGGCCCGGATGGACATTTGAATCGTCAAGCTACTTGCCAAAATCACGACCGTAGAATACCAAAATATTTGGGGCATCGGTATGTTTTGCCAATCCGCCTGGTTCCTTTTGACGATCACCGCACTGGTCAACCCTGCAAACATCATCACGATACTCCCTATGCCAAGCCAGAGGGTAAACTTATGAGGATGCAACCTTTTTCTTTCCGGACCGCTCATTACATTATCCATTTCTAAAAATGAATCTTATCAAATAACAATGCCAGCAACACCACCGGCAAATAAATATAACTACTGAACATGACCCTTCTGGCAGCCTTTACCGACATTTCCCGGAACAACCTGAAGCATTGAACCAACAGGAATATATTGGCGAGAAAAACAATTGCCAAACTATATATTCCACTCATATGCATCAGATAGGGTAGCACACCTACGGGAAACTGCAGCAACGCATACACGATCGTTTGCATGGCCGTGAACTTAGTCGGCCCTATCTGAGAGGGCAACAACTTAAATCCAGCCCTGCTATAATCTCCATGCGCTACCCAGGCAATGGCCCAAAAATGGGGAAACTGCCACAGGAACTGAATGCCAAAGAGCACAAATCCACCCGCCCAACTAAAAGCGGGACTGGAATCATAAGCAGCTGCCCAACCAATCAGGCAGGGTAAAGCACCTGGAATGGCCCCTACCAGAACAGCCGAGGAATTTACTTTTTTAAGGGGCGTATAAATGTACGCATACAGAAAAAGGCTTAATCCGCTCAACGCTGCTGCTTGCCAGCTAAAAAAGAACCCTAAGATGGAGACTCCGGCAACGCCCGTCAGGAAGGCAAACACCCAGGCTTCACTCACACCCATCCTACCTGAGGCTACCGGCCTGGAAGCCGTTCGCTTCATCAGGGCGTCTGTTTCCTTCTCCACCGCCTGATTGATGGTATTGGCGCTTCCTGTAACCAGTATGCCCCCCAATGCCAGCCACCAGACCATTTTCCAATTGAGGTTGATAATATTGGGCGCCATTTCATAACTCACCACACTACTAAAAACCACCATTATACTTAAGGAGACCTTGATCAACTGAAGGTAGTCCTTCAGTTTCTCCTTTATCGTTGTAATGAGCGACCAATGATGCTGGTCTTCTATCGTTTTATCTTGTACCAATGGTTAATGCCCACTTTCATGATCTCCTAAAGGCTCGGTCTGAGGAATGAAATCCCTTCCATCTTTACTGTAATCATATGCCCAACGATGTACTTCAGGTATCTCACCAGGCCAGTTTCCGTGACCGGGGCGGATAGGAGTAGTCCATTCGAGGGTTGTTGCATGCCATGGGTTCTGGGTCCTGACCTTGCGTCCCTTGAATATGCTATAGAAGAAGTTGAAAATGAATAGCAATTGTACAGAGAATACCACCAGGGCAACCGCACTGATAAACTCGTTTAAGCCGCCGAACATATTGAAAGAATGCCAGTTGGACACGTCGGGATAACGACGGGGCATACCAGCCAGCCCTTCGTAGTGCATAGGCCAGAAGATGCAGTAAGCGCCAATCATGGTTACCCAGAAGTGGATATAACCCAGGGTATTATTCAGATAGCGGCCATACATTTTAGGATACCAGTGGTAGATACCGGCAAACATACCGAAGAAGGACGCCACACCCATGACTATATGGAAGTGAGCTACCACAAACATGGTATCGTGCAGGTGCAGATCCAGGGCAGAGTTCCCGAGGAAGATACCAGTCAGACCACCAGAGATAAATAGGCTCACAAAACCAATGGCGAACATCATAGCCGGGGTAAACCGGATATTTCCCCTCCATAGGGTGGTCAACCAGTTAAAGACCTTGATCGCCGATGGTATGGCAATCAATAGGGTCAACAGTACGAAGAAGGATCCAAGGAATGGATTTAATCCTGTTACGAACATGTGGTGAGCCCAAACCAGGAAGGCCAGGATACAGATGGCGAACAAAGATCCAACCATGGCCATATAACCGAAGATCGGTTTACGGGAATTAATGGACAGGATTTCAGATGCCATACCCATGGCCGGCAATAGAATGATGTATACTTCAGGGTGACCCAGGAACCAGAACAAGTGCTGGTAGAGAATGGCACTCCCTCCTTCGTTTGGTAACACCTGACCGGAGGCCAGGGTAATGTTGGAAAGATAGAAGCTGGTACCCATATGACGGTCAAACAATAACAGGATGAAGCCGGACAACAGTACAGGGAAAGACAATACGCCCAGTACCGCAGTGAAGAACAATGCCCATACGGTGAGGGGCAATTTGGTCATGCTCAATCCCTTCGTACGCATGTTCAGAACAGTAGAAATGTAGTTCAACCCTGCCAACAACTGGGATACCACGAACAGGGCCATGGCGATCAGCCACAAGTCCATACCCGCTTTGGATCCATCAGAAGCTCCTCCGAGTGCGCTCAAGGGAGGATAAGTAGTCCAACCACCGCTGGCAGGACCGGTTTGTACGAACAAAGAAGCGAACATGACCACAGAAGCCAGGAAGAAAAACCAGTAGGACAACATGTTCATGAATGGAGAAGCCATATCTCTGGCCCCCACTTGAAGGGGAATGAGGAAGTTGGCAAAAGTTCCACTCAATCCGGCAGTCAGTACGAAGAACACCAGAACGGTACCGTGCATGGTGACCAAAGCATAGTAGAACTCAGGGTTGAGCTTACCATCCGGCGCCCAGTGACCCAGCAGGGTTTCCAGGAAGGGGAAATGGGTGTCTGGGTATCCGAGCTGTAAACGGAATATCACAGAAAACAAGCCGCCCACAATACCCCAGAACATACCTGTGATCAGGAACTGTTTGGAGATCATCTTGTGATCCTGGCTGAATACATACTTCGTGATGAACGTGTCATGATGTTCATGATGCTCGTGGACCTCACCGTGGTGAGCGCTCACCGCTTGTCCGCCCTCAAGAATTACTTCGTTACTCATGATCCTGGTTATTTTAAATCTGCTTCTTTACAATTTTGTTGGCTTCCCATGTATCCGGCGCCTTCCAAGGCACCAGGATAACTATTGCTTTGCTCCGGCAGTGGCAGGCACCACAGCAGCTACAGGTTTAGTAGAGTCCGCACCAGCGGCATTGGGCTGCTTGTCCGGAAACAACGTTGCGTAATTGGATTTCTGACTCTTCAGCCATTTGGCATAATCTGCCTCCGTATCGACTACGATGATACCGCGCATACCGAAGTGACCGGGGCCGCACATCTGGTCGCAGGATATTTCATACACATAATCGGGATCACCTGTCCTTTCCCTCATTTGCTGGGTCGTGAACTGAGGCGTAAACCACATCGTAGTGGGAATTCCGGGAACCGCATCCATTTTCAGGCGGAAGGCACTCAGACCTACGTCATGGATCACGTCCCTGGAGTGGATGATCAGTTTTACAGGATGGCCCACAGGAATGTGCAGCTCACTTGTTTCAACTATATCGTCCTGGTTATTGGGATCATCCCACAGTTGACCCAGGGGATTGCTTTTTTCGTCGTTGATATTCTTATAATAGGTCTTTCCGAAGATGCCGTCAGCACCCGGATAGCGGTAGATCCAGTTAAATTGTTTACCCGTGATTTCCACCTCGATTGCATCTTTGGGTGCAGGTCCGGTAATATGGAACCAGAATTTGAGACCGAACACGACCAATACCAGCAGGAACACCGCAGGAACAACCGTCCAAATGATTTCCAGGGTATTGCTATGCGGGAAGTATTCAGCCTTGCGGCCTTCCTTTTCCTGGTATTTCCAGGCGAAGTAAAACAACAGGATCTGGGTAAGCAAGAATACAACTCCAGTGATGGCGAAGGTAATCTTCAACATCAGATCTATGTTTTCTCCCTCTTTTGAGGCAGAGGTCTGGGCCAACAGTGTCTTATGATAGAACAGCTCATTGCACCAGTACACGCCTATCAGTCCGAGTACCAGAAAAGAGATCATCAAAAATCCGTTGATTCGGTTGCTTTGTTCACGGGTCTTTTCTTCACCTTTCAATACGCTCACGTACTCGCTGGCTTTGGCGATCTGGAAGACCACTATAAAGACCAGTATAACCGTTGCAATCAGGAGGAATGACATGATATAATTAAAATTTAAACTCGTTTTCGACTATAATTCTTACGCCTTTTCTACAAAAACCTTAGGTATGGTGAATAATGCTTTCCTTAAGGAAGGGACTGTTCTTCGGCGTCAGGGGCGCTTTTTCCAGTTGTTTGGCCGTAGCAAAGATCACCAGACCAACGAACCCGGCCAAAATACCAAACTCAAACCAACCCAGTTGAGCATGATCCTTCAGGGGACCAGGCATTACCATCTGGTAAAAATCCAACCAGTGACCGAAGATGATCAGTACCGCCATGAAGGTCACTACTGTCCAGCTACGCTTGTTGTCCCTGGTCATCAGTATCAGTATCGGACACACAAAGTTAATGATCAAATTCAGAAGGAAGATGGGCCTGAAAGATCCCCAAAGACGTATACCGAAATAAGTGGTTTCGTCGGGGATGTTGGCGTACCAAGTCAGCATATACTGGGCAAACCACAGGTAGGTCCAGAATATGGAGAAGGCGAACATATATTTACCCAGATCATGCAAATGCTCTTCATTTACATATTCCAGTTTCCCTTGATTTTTCAGGTATATCACAAACAATGCAATAAAGCTAAGTGCTGATACCCAAGTACTTGCAAAAGTATACCAACCGTACATGGTGCTGGACCACTTGGCGTCAATACTCATCAGCCACAGCCAGGAGGGCGCTGAAGAAATACCAACGGCATAGAAAACCGCAAATACCGCGCAAATGGTGATCGATTTTTTAAAGTAGCTGCGGTCGCCGAAAGCTCCGTTGTCTTCAGCAATAGAGTTCTTGCGGTATAAAGTACGGGTCAGCATCCATACCCCCATAAAGATGATGGAAGAAACGATGAAGAAGGTTGGATTCTGAAAACCGTGCTTACGCAGCAGTTCCTTATCGTTTCCTGGTGTTTTCCAGGTATAGATATAATGATCTTTGGCTACATACAAATAGAGCAGGAATACAACAAAGAGGACGATACCTCCAATGTACATATACCCAGATACGGCTTCCGGAACACGGCGCAGGGCTGTCTGCCATCCCCCCATCGCCAGCGTGTGGGCAACGATGAAGAAGAAGGCGGCAACAGATATCAGGAAAAAGAAAGTACTGTTCTGGATGAGCACGGCCCAGAAACGGGTCGTCCCATAATCCTGCGTATCACCGCCATTAAACGGATGCAAGAATATAACCCCCAGGAGCAAAGTCAGCACTCCCACGGCAATCAGTGCCAGAGACCAGGTTTTTAATCTTGCCGGTATTGTGAATTGGTCCTTCATCTTCAAAATGCTTTTATTCTAGTTCTTAATTGTCTTTTGATATTACTTCTTAGCAGTAGCGGTACTGTCTGATTTAGCAGCAGCACCGGGAGTGCTTTTTGAGCCACCCGCTGATTGCGCTTGCTTAAACTTGATATACTGAACGATCATCCAGCGCTGTTTGCGGTTGAGCTGGGAAGCATAGCTACCCATCATGTTTTTCCCATACTCAATGGAGTAAAACATCTGCCCTTCCGGCATGGTCATATATTGGGGTCCGCCTACCAATTGAGCAGGGTGAGCGGCAAATGGTCCATTACCGTCCTTGTACAAAGGTCCGTTACCGTCCAGGGCAGCACCGTGGCATATGGCACAGTTTATGGCAAACAAGCGCCTGGCCTCATCTAATTGAGCGGAATCACAGGCAGGCAGCGGATCTTTGATGTCCCTGGCCGCATGATAATTGGTAGTATCTCCGAAAGCATCCTTAGGCAGCGGGAAGGGTAATTCCTCACCCCTGGCAATCGTACCGGCAACGGGCATGTGGTCGTAGTGAACACCCTCTTTGGTCAGGTCTTCCGTACTGGCATAAGTCTCGTATGCACGGCTATAAGTCATATCAGGCATATAGATCCTTCCCGGATTGCGACGCACGTCACTACAAGCAAACAGGCTTATCGCCAGAGTGCCCGTCAAAATGCCGGAGATAATATTTGTTGTCTTCATCGCTCTAGTATGATCAGTTCAGATTATTAATAAATTATGCCAGCTCCTCTTTATACAGTACCTGTTCTTTATCATAGGTACCCCACCACCAACCATCTTCGGCAACCTGCTCGTTGATTTCCTGGGCCCCTACGGAAGCCAGGAAGGCTTTGGCCTGCTCAACGTTGGTATGCTCCGTGCACTCGATGACCATGGTGAAAATGTCATCGGTGGAACGGGGGTTGAATACGTGCTTCTTCACACCGGGCGCAATTTTGTTCAGCCAGCAAAAGGTGAACACCATCCCTACGGCGGCAAACAGTACAGTCAACTCGAACGTAATGGGGATCATGGCAGGCAGGGGAATATGGGGTTTACCACCGATATTCATGAGCCAATCCACGTCAAAGATCCAACTGATCCCTGTCAGCGCCGTAGTAGTACCGGTAATCCCATAGATGAAGCCGGCCGTATGCAGGCTGGTCTGGCGTAGTCCAAGGGCGCCATCCAATCCGTGTACAGGGTAGGGCGTATACACATCGTGTATTTTATAGCCGGCAGACCTCACACGTTTTACTGCGGGAAACAGCACGTTTTCATCATCAAAATTACCTACAACGAACTTTTTGATTGCCATATGTTCTGAAGTTTGAGACGCTTAATGTTGCCAGGAAACGCCCGTCTTTAGTTTAAATTGGTTTGTTGCTATAGGACCCGATTAGTGGTCGTGTCCATGCAAATAATCGTGAGCAAACACTTCCACACTTTCATTTTCCAGATGCTCCATGCCTTTCTTATAATTCTCGCCGGAGGTCTTCAGGACGGATTTGATTTCCGCAACGGCTATTACAGGGAAGTATTTTGCAAACAGGAAGTAACAAGTAAAGAACAAACCGATCGTTCCCATGAAAAACCCTACTTCCCAAATGGTGGGGCGGTAGAAGGTAGACCAGGAGGAAGGCAGGTAATCCCTGTACAAGGATGTGACGATGATCACGAAACGTTCGAACCACATCCCGATGTTCACCACAATACTCATGACGAAGGTGAACTCGATATTGCGACGCAGTTTTTCAGACCAGAACAATTGAGGAGAAACCACGTTACAGGTCATCATTGTCCAGTAAGCCCATACATAAGGACCAGCAATACGGTATTTATAGAAAGCCGCATACTCGTAAGGGTTACCGGAGTACCAGGCAATGAAGAGCTCGGTCAGGTAGGCGCAACCTACGATGGAACCTGTCATTACAATTACCTTGTTCATGGCTTCAATATGTCCGATGGTGATATATTCCTCCAGGCCCAGCACCTTACGGGTGATGATCAGCAGGGTTTGCACCATCGCAAATCCGGAGAAGATGGCCCCGGCAACGAAGTAAGGAGGGAAGATCTGGGTATGCCAACCCGGTATGACGGAAGTGGCAAAGTCCATGGATACTATGGTGTGCACAGACAATACCAGCGGAGCGGACAAACCGGCCAGCACCAGGGCCAGGGCCTCAAAGCGCTGCCAGTGTTTGGTAGAACCAGACCAGCCAAAGGAGGTCAGGCCATAGAAGAATTTACGGAACTTTGTCTTTGCCCTATCCCTAAGAGTAGCCAGGTCAGGTAACAGACCAGAATACCAGAACAACAAGGAAACGGTGAAGTACGTAGAGATCGCGAACACATCCCAAAGCAGGGGAGAGTTGAAGTTAACCCAAACCGGACCGCGGCTGTTGGGGTAAGGCATGACGAAGAAGGCCATCCAAACGCGACCCATGTGCCAGATCGGGAATTGCCCCGCACACATAACCGCAAAGATCGTCATGGCTTCTGCGGCACGGTTCACTCCTGTACGCCATCCCTGGCGGAACAGCAACAGGATCGCTGAAATCAGGGTTCCGGCGTGACCAATACCCACCCACCATACGAAGTTGGTAATATCCCAACCCCATCCGATGGTTCGGTTTAGGTTCCACTGACCGATACCGTAGGTTACGTCCCTGTAAATGGAGAAGACTCCAAATAACAGCAGCAGTAAGGAGATGCTTAAGCCTACATACCAAGACTTGAGGGGTTTCACCTCAATAGGCCGGCAAATATCCTCCGTCACCTGGTGATACGTCTTGTCACCATCCACCAGCGGTTCTCTGAGCGAAGATTCGTACTTTAACAAAGACATTGGGCTCTTTTA
>CAJCIQ010000014.1 GCA_903970475.1 Beijerinckiaceae bacterium | reverse complement strand
GAAGAATTTATTTGGTAGATATTCATCCGCTCCCTACCTTTGCAGTCCAAACATCGCGAAGTAGAGCAGCGGTAGCTCGTCGGGCTCATAACCCGAAGGTCGGAGGTTCGATCCCTCCCTTCGCAACCAAAGCCCCGGTCTAAGATCGGGGCTTATTTTTTTTGCCAGCCCTATTCCCCAGGGGCCACACCTTATTCACGCCCTCATTCGGAAATCTGGTTTATCCATTTATCTTTCGAGCCATAACCCTCCTCACTGCGGTGGGCAAAACGGTCAAAGAAGTTCTAGCCAATTTGCGGTCTTTACTGGCTGACTTTATTATTCACGAAGGGCAACACAGCAAAAAATGGAAAAAGGTAGACATCGCCACTGTCGAATTCAATATTAAGTATGACCTACAAGCATTCTTTGAAGAGCACAGTTATCTGAATATTTCCGAAGTAGCCAAAAGGGCCGGTATGAATACCTCGCTATTACGAGGATACGCGCCAGGCAGCAAACATGCAAGTGCGGAGCAAACGAAGAAAATTGAAGAGACCCTTCACAGATTAGCCAGTGAATTACAGGAAGTCTCTTTGTACGCATAAATATATTTTGTACGCATAATAAAAAAAGGAGACTGCAAAGACTCCTTTCATAAATATACCAAAGTAAGGTTGACTACTAAGACTTATGCTCCAGCGATGAAGACCCTGAAGTACTTTGAGCCTTTACCTCTGCGCTGCCCTTATAATACACATCACTAGACCCGCTGGCGCTTACCCGTAATTCCTTATTGACGGTAACATGCGTATCTGAAGATCCGCTGGCCTCTACCGAACAAATGTCAGAAACCATTTCATATCCGTTGAAATCACTGGCCCCGGTCAGGTGTATCCGTAAATTAGAAGCGCTCCCCGAGATTTTGGAATCAGAACTACCATGCTGGCTCATTTCCAGTTGTCCCGCCTGTACCCCCCCTTTAAAATCGCTGGCCCCGCTTAATTCAATGACCAGGTTATCAGAGTGGATCACCCCATCCACATACACGTCACTGGCCCCTCCAGCCTGAAGTTTATCCAAGGTCTTAAAGGAAATGAAAGCCTTCAACTTCCGGTTACCCATCCCAAAGTTCCAATGCCACCCCGCGTCATTCAAGTATATTTTGAGCACCCCGTCCTCCACCTTGGTTATAATCCGGTCCCTTGTGGCCACATCTGAGGCACTTACGGCCACACCTTCCTCATTTCCCTGTTTAATCACCAGATCTATGGCATTAGATACAGAAATAGCATGAAAAGACCCCACATTCCTTTTTTGAACATTGGGCGCTTTTACCAGCAAATCGCTTTGGTCTTGGGCATGTACTGCTGTCCCATAGCCAATTACAGCCAGGGCCAGGAACAGTCCAATTCTCTTTATAGACATATGTTTCAAGTATTATTTGGTGTAATACGTTACTAACTACCGGAAAGTTACAACAGCGGACTTATTTTTTTATGTACTTTTGGCCCGCATCTGGATGCAACCTCTTGTCCTTAAACGGACAAAAAGCTTAAACAGATTCCTCGGGGTGCTAAATGGTAGAGACGTCTACCAAGCTGAGATCAAACCCGTAGAACCTGAACAGGGTAATGCCTGCGCAGGGAAGGTGAAAAGCCCTTTGGGGCCCATAGAACTTCCTGGTTATTTCGCAGCATTTCCCAAATCAATTTTTCTTCAAAAAACCTAAAAGGAAATGAAAAAATTGTTTTGGGCGATGTGTTTGACTTGCAGTCCTATACTGCTCAATGCACAAGCCATTCTACATGGAGTCATTGTTGACTCCGCCACCAATCAACCCATATCAGGGGTTAGTATCCGCAATGACAAATTCGGAGGCGTTGTCTCCGATGAAAAGGGCGATTTTACCTTTCGGGCCCCCAAATCCGGGGACTACGCCATTGTCATCAGCAATATCGGTTACCGGACCCAGGTATTGGATCTGAACCTGACCTCAGGGTCCACCCAGACCAGGACCATTTCTATGTCCAAGTTGAATTTGTTTTTGCAGCCCATAGAAATCAAAGGCATAAGGGCTGGAGACAAAACACCGTTCAGCGCTACCAATCTCACTAAGGAAGATCTGGAGAAAAACAATGTCGGACAAGACATACCCTACATGCTGGATCAAACCCCGTCTACCGTTATCAACTCCAACTCGGGCAATGGTATTGGTTATACCGGTATCACCATCAGGGGGGTAGACCAAACCCGCATCAACGTTACCCTCAATGGCATTCCCATGAATGATGCCGAGGACCAGGGCGTCTATTTTGTCGATTTGCCCGACCTGGCCAGCTCCATCAACACCATCCAGGTACAAAGGGGCGTAGGGACCTCTACCAATGGATCTGGCGCCTTTGGTTCATCCATTAATATCAGCACCAATGACTTTAGCGATAAGCCTTATGCAGCGGTAAACGAAGCAGTTGGCTCTTATTCTTCCTGGAAGAATACCGTTAAAGCAGGCACCGGTCTGATAGACGGACACTTTACCCTGGATGCCCGTCTGTCCTATATCAGCAGCATGGGTTATGTCGACAGAGGCTCCAGTGACTTGAAATCCTTTTCTATCTCGGCAGCCTATCTGACGCCCAAATCGTCCCTCAGATTCAACCTGATTTCGGGAGTAGAAAAAACATACCAAACCTGGAACGGCGTACCCGAAGCCAAATTGTTTGGAAACCAGTCTGAATTGCAACAATACTATGATGCCAATATCGGTTCTTCCTTTTTTACCCCGGAAGATTCCATCAACCTGTTCAAATCAAATCCACGCAAATACAACTACTTCACTTATCCTGATCAAACAGATAATTATCAACAAGATTATTATCAAGTGTTTTTCAACCACACCATCAACACACGCTGGGATCTCAATACCGCCGCATTCCTCACCAGGGGCAAGGGATATTATGTGGAATATTCTCCGGATCAATCTTATGCAGCCTATGGTTTGGCCAATCCGGTATACAACGGAGATACCATTACCAGCACTGACCTCATTCAGCAATTATGGTTGAACAATTGGTTTTATGGGGGCTTTGCCTCTTTACAATACCATACCGTCAGCGATATGATCATATTTGGGGGAGGCTGGGACCGTTATGACGGAGAGCATTATGGGATCGTCACTTGGGCTAGCCAAGGGTTTCCCAATGACTATCAGTATTATTATGATATAGCCCATAAAACAGACTGGAACGTATACGCCAAATGGCAACATCATTTTAATGCCCGTTGGAGTTCATTCCTGGACATCCAAAACAGAACCATTGAATACTATATAAATGGTTTCGATGATAACCCAAGCCTGTATGTACATAAGGCATTCGATTTTGTCAATCCAAAAGCCGGTATCAGCTTCACCGGCAAGCATGGGTGGAATGGATATTTCTCCATTGGCGAAGCCGGGCATGAACCCAACAGGGACGATTTTGAAGCCAATCAAACCCAGCAACCGGTGGCAGAGCATCTATTGGACCTGGAAGGAAATATTGGACATAAAAACGCCCTGTTTAACTGGAGCGCCACCTTATACTACATGTATTATCATAATCAATTGGTGCTAACCGGTAAAATCAATAACGTCGGCGAGTATACCAGAACAAATATTCCTACCAGCTATAGAGCAGGCATCGAATTGGTTGGAGGAATACATCCCTTAAGTTGGTTTTCAGCCACCGCCAACCTTACGCTGAGCCAAAATAAAATTGTCAATTTCACGGAGTATCTGGACAATTATAATACAGGAGATCAAACCACTTATTCTTATCACTCCACAGACATTGCTTTATCGCCGAACATAATAGGAGGCGCCAGTCTGGACTTTCAGCCCATCAAAAGCCTTTCCATTAGCCTGATCAGCAAGTACGTAAGCCGGCAGTATCTGGATAACACCAGTCTGACAGCCAGGAGCCTGAACCCCTACTTCTATGAAAACGGGAGAATCACCTGGAACTTACCCCAACAATTCCTCAAGCAGGCTCAAATAATATTTTTTGCTTATAACCTGTTCAATGCGCACTATGAGCCCAATGGATACAACAGTCCATATATTAGTAACGGTCAGGTGGTAAACGATAACTTTTATTTCCCCGCAGCGCCCATCAATTATATGGCTGCGCTGAATATCAGCTTCTAATCAAATAAAATCCGTATTTATACGGAGACGCCAACGTAGGTTTCCTCGTAATAAAGGATTGCAGATTCGAAAGAACTGCAATCCTTTGATTTATAATCTACTTTATCGTATCAGTTAACCAGCAATTAGCAAACTATAGTAATTCCGTTATCGGATTGTTCAGTAATTTCAAAACAACTTACCGCTGAACCTCCTTGCAATGTCCTTGTCCGTGTATAAACCATGTAAAGTTGAAAACCGCGCAATCCGACTTTTTCCAACTCCTTATTGAAAACAGCAAGGAGATCATATGTCTTCAAAATGAGGATGGCGCACTGTTATATGCTAATCCAGCCGTACATGACATACTCGGATACTGCGCTCAGGAAATAAATGGAAGGTCCCCCATAGACTGGGTACATCCGGAAGACAAAATCCCCCTTCTCCGTCAAATACAAGAAGTCCTCCAAAACTGGAAACTATTGGGTGAAGAACCATCCATCAGAACACGGTACCGTATACGCGCTAAAAACGGGCGGTACAAATGGCTGCACTCCCATATTACTTTTTTCGAAGCACCCGATAGCGAAGACATACAGATACTGACCAATTCCCAGGACGTTACCTTCTACATGGCCCTGGAAGAAGAATTGCTGACGATCAACAGACTGTCTGAAAATAGCAATGCAGTAGCCGGCATAGGTGGTTGGCAGTGGGAAATGGAAACCGAACGACTGATTTGGTCCACCGAGGTCAAAAGAATCCATGACCTGCCCGAAGATTATTTCCCAACCCCGGAAGAGGCACTCAGTTTTTTCCACGGCTCCGCCAGAACCCTCTTGGAAGCAGCCATAGCCAAAGCCCTTTCAGAACATATCACCTGGGATATGGAACTGCCTATCATTACGCCCAAAGGCAACCATAAGTGGATACGTACCCAAGGACAGGTTGAATGCAATAAAGAAGGTAAAATCCTTCGCTTATACGGGGCCGTTCAGGACATCACCGCTGCCTACAAGATCAGGGAGCAGATTCAGGTCAATGAACAAAAGTTCCAGGCCATTTTCCACGCCATGTTCCAGTTTATTGGCTTACTTACACCCGAGGGAATACTCTTGGAAGCCAACGAAAGTGCACTGGGTTTTGCGGGCATCCGCCTCGAAGAAATTGTCAACAAGCCTTTCTGGGAAGCCTTCTGGTGGACGGACAATTCCAAAAAGCAAATTCAGAATTATGTACACATGGCCGCAGCCGGCGAGTTCATCCGAGATGAAATCAATGTCAGAAGCGTACATGGCGAAATATTAACCCTGGACTTTTCCATTAAGCCCATCCTCAATACCCAGGGTAAAGTGGTGCTGCTGATACCAGAAGGCCGCAACATCACCCGCCAAAAACAAAATGAAGCCAGGCTTCGGCTAACGCAGTTTTCCATAGAACAGGCATCCCTGTCCATCATATGGAATAATGCGGATGGGACCATTACCTACATTAATGATTGCGGTTATAAACTGCTGGGACTAACCAAAGAGGAAACCGTAGGGATGCGCATATGGGAAATATATCCTGACGGCACAGAAGAAACATACAAGGCCTTCTGGGATAAACTCCGAACACAAAAAGTGTTCAACCAGGTATATTCCTATCCCACAAAAGATGGAAGGATAGTGGAATTGGATGCAACAGCCAACTACATCTCCTTTGGAGAGGGAGAATCCTGTGTAACCTTCTTTCAGGACATTACCGAACGCATTCGCTTCGAAAAGGAACTGGTTGAAAACGAGGAAAGGTTGCGTTATGCCCTGGAAGGAACCGGTGGAGGATTGTGGGACTGGAATCTGGTATCAGGAGATGTTTACCTATCTCCTATCTGGAAATCCATGCTGGATTACCAGGATTCAGAATTGGAAAGTTCCTATCAAACCTGGTACGGGCATATACATCCGGAGGACAAACAAAAGCTCCTGCAAACCCTGCAATCGGTGTATGACCCAGGGACCAACTCCTTTACTATGTTGCATCGCCTGCGTTCCAAAAACGGGAACTACCGTTACATACAAAGCAAGGGAGTGGTTATCCAACGCTCTTCTTTGGGCAAACCAGAACGCATCATAGGCATTAACTCTGATCTCACCGAACAGACACTGATACAAGAAAAGCTGGTAGAAACCCAGCAGCGCTTCCACCATGCCTTTTTTAATTCCGCTACCGGCATGGCCCTGGTCGCTCCCAATGGATCTTGGATAGATGTAAATGATGCCCTTTGCCAGATCACAGGTTATAGCCGCACAGAATTACTCCAACAGACATTTCAGGACATAACCCATCCGGATGACCTGGAAGAGGATTTGCAAAATGCCTCAGATCTCCTTCATGGCAAGGTGCAAAGCTATCATATGGAAAAAAGGTATATCCATAAGATGGGTCATGCCATATGGGTTAACATCAGCGCTACGGTAGTTCGCAACAAATTAGGGGAACCCCAGTTCTTCGTGAGCCAGATTCAGGATATATCCTCCCTCAAAGCGGCCCAGCAATCATTGGAAAAACAAAACCTGAGGCTGATTTCAGGCGCCGAGCACCTGATGCGTAAAAACAAACAACTCGCTGAGTTCTCTCAGATCGTTTCGCATAACCTGAGGGCCCCCGTCAGCAATATCAGCCTTTTACTTCAGTATTACCGGAACTCCGAATCCCCAGACGAAAAAGAAGAACTCATTGACCTGTTGATTCAGAGTGCTCATGCCCTCACCGGTACCCTTACCGAGCTCACAGAAGTCATAAAGATCCAACAGGACAAACACATCCAAAAGGAAGAATTGTACTTCGACAAGGTATTCGAAAAGGTGAGAATGATGCATGCCCCTCAAATTTCAGATCAGAAAGCTACCATACACAAGGACTTCGGCTCGGCCCCGCTCATCCAATATCCATCGATTTACCTGGAAAGCATTTTAATGAACCTGCTGAACAACGCGTTGAAATACGCTGCCCCCGGCAGGCCTCCTGTCATATATGTGCGTACTTATTGGGAAAAAGGAAATCTTATACTGACCTTCGCCGACAATGGCCGTGGAATTAACCTGGAAAAACACGGTCAGAATATGTTCAAATTATACAAAACGTTTCACAAACATCCGGATGCCAAAGGGCTAGGACTCTATATGACCAAAAATCAGATAGAAGCCATGGGCGGCAAGATATTTGTGGAAAGTAAAGAATCCGAAGGGACTAAATTTATTATTAATTTCAATCAATATCAGGCTCCGAATGCAGAATAAAGTACAGATTGCCGTTGTAGATGATGATAAGATTTTTCAGCTCATCACCCATAAAACCTTAAATACCATCGATACTGTCAATCGCGTATGGCAATTTTACAATGGAGAAGAGGCCCTGATATACCTGGAAGAAAACGCTACCGACCCCAACCTGCTTCCCGACATCCTCCTCTTGGACATCAACATGCCAGTAGTAGATGGCTGGACCTTCCTTAAGGACTATCCCGAGATTCAATCCAAACTGAGCAAACCCGTTTCCATTTACATGGTCAGCTCTTCCATCGACCCAAAGGACATAGAAAGGGCCAAATCCATTGAGCTGGTGGACGAATACATCATCAAACCGATCTCCAAGGATAAGATTGTCGATATCATCCAAAAAAAAGCCGCTCAACTATAGAATCGGTCCTGGACGCTCACTAATCACGCCCGATCGAATCAGGCTGGGGCGCACATATCCGGGCTCGGCCGAAAAAAATACCCGGTGAAAAAAGCCGGGTATTTTTTGTCCAAGCCCGGTATAGCGCTAAAAAAACTCAAGCTTTTTTGACTTGAGTTTTTTTAGCGCTATAGAGAAGCTGAATTACGAAGGAGAACGCTAATTAGAACCACCAGAAGAAGCGCCACCGGCACTGGAGCCACCCGCTGGAGCAGCCGGCGTCGTAGGTGTCGCAGGCGTAGAAGCCGGTGCAGCCGCCTCGGGCAATTGAATAGCGGTAAAGCTATGGCTCTCTTTTGTCAGTTGCTGAGCCGCCTTTTGAATCTCAGAAGCCTTAAGGGCATCTACCCTGGAGAGGTAGTCCAAAGCGGAGGAAGCGCTTTGGCCCATCAGATACACATCCTGTAAAGTACCCAACCAAAAAGCATTCTGCTTACTATCTGTAGCATACTTCTCTTTCCACTGAGCCTTTACTTTCTCCAGGTCTTCAGCAGTGGGCCCATTATCCCTGATTTTCTGCAACTCTTCCTTGAAAGCTGTGATGAGTGTATCTATCTTCTCAGGATTACAAGGTAATTGAACGACCATGGAGGCATTGCTCACTGCAAAATGACTCCAATCTGTTTCCACCCCTCCTGAATAGATGCCTCCGATCTTCTCCCTGAGCCGGTCGATGATGCGGATTTGAAGCACCTGTCCCAGACCTTCAAAGGCCAGGCTACCGGCTTCTGTGTAAGGCGCTTCTTCATCGTAGAAACGCAGGATCAGACCTCGCTGGGCCTTCCCTTTATGAACAACCAAGGTAGAACCATCAGCCAAAGGACGTACGCCATTGTCCTTAAAAGAAGACGTCTTCCCATTGGAAGGCAGCGATCCCAGGTATTGTTCCAGTAAAGGTTTGACTTTCTCCAGGTCTATGCTACCTACCAGGGTGAAGGTAAATCCACTGCCAGATCCGAATTGCTCACCGTAAATCTGCAAAGCCCTGTCCAGATCCAATTGCTGGAAATATTCGGCATGCGGTACGATAATCGGGGCAAGTACATTGTTTTGATACAACACGGCACGTAAGGTATCCAGGAACGCTGCCTGTGGATTTGCCATGATGAACTTCAAGGCAGTTTCATTGCGGGACCTGAACGCATTGTACAAGGCCGTATCCTTCCTGGGTTGGGTGCTGTATAGGTACACCATCTCCAGCAACGTCTCCAGGTCTTTCACCGAACTGGATCCGCTGAAGCCTGCAAAATGATCGTCCAGGGAGGGGGAAAGCGATACCGTTTTTCCTGCATTGACTTTTTTAAGATCAGTGGGGGAGAAATCAGCAATACCCATGGTAGTCACCACCGCTGTTGCATACTCCACATTATAGCGGTCAGCTGCACCATACCAGCTCTTTCCACCTTTTCTGAATCCGCCCAGTAACACCTCATCATTTTTATAATCCGTTGATTTAACAACCACCTTCACACCGTTGGACAGCGTTAATTCCGTTGTACCCAGACGCGCATCTTTAATCTCTTTAATGATTTTACCAGGTGTAGGTTTATGGGCAATCAGGTCATTGGCTACATGCTTATCCTGATAGGCAGTCACAGGCAATTGATCGGCCCCCTTGGCAATGGCCAGGAGCGCGTCATTGGTCGGCAAGGGGAAATCTCCTTTATCCGGCCCCGTGAGCAGTACCAGGTAATGGGGGCTTTGATTCAGACCAGAGGCCAGCGCGCTGACTTCCTGAGTGCTGATACCAGGCAGCAATTCCTGGCAATAACGGTACTCATTTTCAACACCAGGAATGGGTTCCTTTTCCAGGAAGTTCTGTACATACTCATCGACAATATCTCCGGATTCCGTCTTATTCCTTTCCTGGTAAGACTGCTCCATGCTGTTTAACAGGTTCTTTTTGGCACGGTCAAGTTCTCCGTCCGTAAATCCATATTGCTTTACCCGGTCGACTTCGCGGATCAGTGCATTGGTAGCAGAATCTACCCCATCCTTACCAACAACTGCCCTGCTGTAAAAATTTTGATAGTTGCGTACAAATTCTTCGAAGTCACCTGCGGCGCCCAGGAAAGGAGGATTCTCTTTCTGGGTTAATTCAGCCAACCTTTGACCAAGCATGGTACCAAACAGCTCCTTCATGAGTTCCCCCCGGTAATCACCCAGGTTAATCACCTGTTTTTTAGCCTCAGGGGAGTAAAATAATTCCACCTTATAGTTCGTGGCCTCCTTGTCAGTCACCACCAAACCCTGAGATTGCGTACGGGCCGCCAATACCGCAGCAAAGCGTGGCTTCTCGTTACTTGGATTGAGCATGTAACCGAAATGGGCCTTAATCATGGCTTCAGCCTTATTGGGATCCACATCACCTACAACTACCACAGCCATCAGATCTGGCCTATACCAATCATGGTAAAATTTACGCAGCGTATCCGGATTAAAGGTTTTGATGATGGAATCTAACCCGATGGGAAGTCGTTCTGCATACAAGCTACCCGAAAACAAGGTGGGGAAATACTTATCCCTCATGCGCTGAGCAGCGCCTTTACCCATTCTGCTTTCCTCCAGGATCACAGGCCTTTCTTCATTGATGTCCTGGGTGGTATAGGAAACGTTATGCGCCCAGTCTTCCAGGATCATAAATCCCGTGTCCAGGTTTCCTGGCTTGTCTGTGGGAATGGGAAGGATATATACCGTTTCATCAAAGCCCGTGTATGCATTCAGGTCAGCACCAAATTGAACACCTATGCTTTGGAGGAAACTTACCAGGTCATTTTTTTGAAAGTGTTTGGTACCATTGAAGGCCATGTGCTCGCAAAAGTGAGCCAGCCCCCTTTGGTTTTGGTCCTCCAGGATGGAGCCTGCATTAACCACCAACCTAAGTTCTACCTTTTTGGCGGGTTGGGCATTTTGACGGATATAATAAGTGAGTCCATTATCCAGGTGGCCTACCCGAACGTGAGGGTCTACCGGGAGCGTCGTATCCAGCTGCACCTGGGCAGCAGCCGATAAGGATAGTAGCAAAGAAGCAAGAACAACAAAGGTCTTTTGCATATGGTTTTGAAGAATTTGTGTCGCACAAAATAGGCATTGTAAATTAAATAGGCGGTACTTTTATACCATGGAAATACCTGCCTATTCACTGGTTATTGTAGGTGGAGGCCCTATAGGTCTCGCCTGCGCATTGGAAGCTCAAGTCAAAGGAATTGATTACGTCATATTGGAAAAAGGCTGTCTGGTCAATAGTTTATACCATTATCCGTCCGGTATGACATTCTTCTCCACTTCCGAAAGATTGGAAATAGGTGGCATTCCCTTCGTGTCAAATAGTGTCAAACCTGTTCGCATGGAGGCGTTGGAATACTACAGAAGAGTAGCCCTTTCCAGGGAGGTAAATATTCGTTTATTCGAACCCGTGGAACAGATCAAACAGCTCTCCGGGTCTGCCAACTACCTGGTGACCACCCCCAAAGGACAATACCAGGCTACGAACATCATTATAGCCACCGGCTTTTACGATATCCCTAACCTGATGCATATCCCTGGTGAGCAATTGCCAAAGGTCAAACATTATTATCATGAGCCCCATCCATACGCCTTTCAAAAGGTAGTGGTAATAGGAGCTGCTAATTCCGCCGTAGACGCAGCCCTGGAAACTTACCGTAAAGGCGCAGCCGTTACCATGGTCATTCAGGGAGCCGGCGTAGGTGAAAGGGTAAAGTATTGGGTCAAACCCGACATTGAAAACCGGATTAAAGAAGGCAGTATCAAGGCCTATTTCCACAGCCACCTTTCGGCCATTTCCGAAAAAACAGTGACCATCCGAACACCCCAAGGGCCTATAACCATAGATAACGATTGGGTCCTGGCCATGACAGGATACCAACCCAACTTTGCCTTCCTGGAATCCATAGGCATAAAACTATCTGATGATTCCTTACGTTTACCCGCTTACGACCACGAAACCATGGAAACCAACATGCCCAATATATACCTGGCCGGTGTCGTTTGCGGGGGCATGAACACGCACAAATGGTTTATCGAAAACTCACGCATACACGCATCCCAAATCCTCAACCATATAGACCGCAAACGTTAATAGCCTGCCACCTCCCCAATCACCTGACCAATGGAGCCATTAGGTTGTTGGATATGAAGCATAGCCGCTACCGTGGGCGCGATATCGGTCATGTATACGGTCCTGTTTACCTTTCCCGGATGAATATGCCACCCATACCATAACAGGGGAATGTGTGTATCATAAGGATTCCAAAGGCCATGGGTAGTCCCCGTCAGACCACCTTCCATCCAGGCAGGATTGACGATGATTTGTATATCCCCGCCCCTATGCGGATTATAGCCATTTTCCACGGCTGTCCTGATGGGTTCCGGCAAAGTTGTTTCATTCAGTTTTTCCAGCACAAAGGCCCTGGCCACCGCCGGCTTAGACCCCAGGTATTGCAGTACGACTTCCTCCACCTTACCCATATCCAGGTGTAAGGAATCAATTTTGCCATGGTCCAGATATACCTGGTAATTCAAAAAAGACTTGATCAGATGGGCATAGTGAAAAACACTATCCAATTGTCCATCCATCTCTTTTTTCCATCCTGCGTCGTCAAAGGTTCCAGCAGGAATAGCGTGCTCCTGCATGAACCCAGCTACGTGTGCAGCCCCATGATCAGCACTGAGAAAGAGTAGATAATTACCCGCTCCTACCTGGGTATCCAGGTAATTGATTAAATCTGCCAACGTTTTATCCAACCTGAGATAAGTATCCTCTGCCTCTATGGAGTTGGGACCAAAGGCATGACCCACATAGTCTGTAGATGAAAAGCTGATGGCCAGGAAATCGGTATAAGCCCCCTGTCCCAGTTTTTCCCCATCAATGGCCGCTTTAGCCATTTCTTCCGTTAGGTCATTGCCAAAAGGGGTAGAGGCAATCTTTGCGTAATCCTTACCAACAAAGGAGTTGAAGGAATAGGGAAAGCCTTTTTGATCCACACCGAAAGGTGTTCCTTCCCAGGACACCTGGTCTGCCGTACTCTGCGAATAAGTAACGGGTGGATATAGGGTTTTCCATCCCTGCTGGTAGTAATGATCGACCCGTTTGCGGGCATTGAAGTGACTGACCCAATCCGGTAAGGCACTCTGGTAATAGGAACTGGAAATGAAATCCCCTGTCGCATAATCATACCAATAGGCCGCATTGGCGCTATGTCCCGCCGGCAGGATGGCCCCCCTGTCCTTAAGCGCAATACCAATGACTTTACTGTGGAAATTAGTAGCCAACCTGAGCTCATCCGTCACGGTGGTTGTAAGCAAGTTCCTTGGGCTCATTTCTCCAGCCTTTGTGGAACTCCCCACCGTTTGTACGCTATGATCTTCTGTGCAGTATACAGACCTGCCCAGGTCATTGTCGAACCAGTTATTGCCCGTGATGCCGTGTATGGCCGGCACGCTTCCTGTATAGATACAGGAATGGCCGCAGGCCGTATAAGTCGGTATATACGGAATCATGGTCTGCTCACAACTGATTCCCCCATCCAGCAAACGCCTGAAACCACCGGCGGAATAACGGTCATAGTAACGATAGAGGTAATCCCAGCGCATTTGGTCCACCACGATCCCCACGACCAGTTTTGGCCTTTTCAAAGAAGTGTTCTGGGGGGTATGTTGGGCCATCAAATGGGCGCCTAGAAAGGCGAAAAGCAAGACAATGCACCTTTTATACATATGGTCGAAATGAAATATTTCTGAAAGATTTGGTAAAAAAACCGACCAAAACTACAGGATCCCCTGCACAAATGGACTTTTTTATACCTTTACGCCGCTCAAATCAATATCTCATTATGGTAGACATTTTCGATAGGTTACTGAAGCATAACGGACCCATTGGACAACACAGGGAACGTGCACATGGGTATTTCGCATTCCCCAAACTAGAAGGTCCCATTGGTCCCAGGATGCTGTTTCGGGGTAAGGAAAAAATCGTTTGGAGCTTAAATAACTATTTGGGATTGGCCAATCATCCTGAGATCCGTAAAGTAGACGAAACCGCTGCCAAAGAATTCGGTTTTGCCATGCCCATGGGGGCCAGGATGATGAGTGGCAACAGTAATTACCACGAGCAGCTCGAAAGGGAACTGGCAGCTTTCGAACATAAAGAAGATGCCTTTTTACTAAACTACGGTTATCAGGGGGTGGTAAGCATCATTGATGCCCTGGTTAGCCGCCACGATATCATCGTATATGATGCCGAATCTCACGCCTGCATCATCGATGGAGTAAGGTTACATGCCGGACACCGTTTTGTATACAAACACAACGATATAGAGGATTTCGAAAAACAATTGCAAAGAGCCGCGGCCCTGATCGAAAAACAGGGCGCCGGAGGTATCCTGGTGATCACAGAAGGCGTATTCGGTATGGGTGGAGATCAGGGCAAGCTCAAAGAAATCGTTGAGCTCAAGAAAAGTTATTCCTTCCGCTTATTTGTAGATGACGCCCACGGATTTGGTACCATGGGTAAAACAGGAGCCGGGGCTGGCGAAGAGCAAGGCGTTCAGGATCAGATTGACCTGTACTTTTCCACCTTTGCCAAGAGCATGGCTTCCATAGGCGCCTTCGTGGCAGGACCCAAAGGGATCATCGACTACCTGCGCTATAACCTGCGTTCCCAAATTTTCGCCAAAAGCATGCCCATGCCCATTACCGTTGGCAATATCAAGCGCCTGGAAATGCTCAAATCCCATCCTGAGTTGAAAGAAAAACTTTGGAGCAACGTGCGGAAGCTCCAAAATGGTCTGAAAGCAAAGGGATTGGACATTGGCGCCACCAACTCTCCCGTAACACCCATCTATATGAAGGGAGATATTCCTGAAGCCACTGCCATGGTGATGGACCTGAGGGAAAATCATTCCATCTTCTGTTCCATAGTGGTATATCCAGTTATACCCAAAGGCCAGATCATCTATCGCATTATCCCCACCGCCGCTCATAACGATGAGGATATAGAACGCACGTTGGTAGCGTTTGAAACCACTAAGAAAAAACTAGATGCAGGTGACTACAAAGTAGCCCATATTCCAGACATGGCTGAAGCATAGGCTGCACATCATATATTATATAAAAGACAAGAGGCCACCCGTTCCGGCAGGTGGCCTCTTGTTTTACGCCATATCATGAGAAAATGTACCGATATGGCGTAAAACCACTAATGATGGACCTTCGGGCAAGGCCGCTGTGCGGCCTTTTTTATGGTTTAAACAGACGGCTACAGAAGAATTTTATGGCTGTCCAATGATTTTCGGTAAAAAGGGCCCCTTGGAAAAGGGGCCGTTTACTAATCAAAGCCATTAACCACTAAACCTTATCCTATGAAAAACCTTATGGACAAGTTTACGTATAAATGTTGTCAAATGGTTTTAGCAAAATGTCCTGACATTAGGGTTCCTTATCAAAAAATACTGCTACATATTTATTTGTAAATCATTGCTTTAATCGAATTTCGACCCCAAACTGCGGAATATGGACCGTTTAGCAAACGAAAAATCAGTATTTATACTTAGGTAGAATACCCTATGAAAATAGAAGCATCCTGGGTCTGGAGTTGAACCAATCACAATAAAAAGGTGAAAACACGGTATTTATTTCCACCGAGGGTGGAAACTCTTAGAGAAGTCACTGAAAGACTGAGATTTATATGCACCCTCTCCAAAATACTTTAGAATAGGTTCTAAGTCTGAGGGCTTTAGAAACCCAGAGATGTATTGAGGAGTATTGTTGTCAGGGGTCACGATGACTGTGGTTGGAAACGCCAATTGACCCTGTGTCAAGGAAAGAGCCAGTTCATTAACCTTGTATTGCGGGTTATAATAAAATGTTTGCCCCTTCCAACCAATGGAATCTTTGGTTTCGGCGTTGAACTTTACCGCATAGAAATGTTCATTGATATAGTCCCCTACTTCCTGGTGGGAATATGTTTTTTGTTCCATGACTTTACACCAATAACACCAATCGGTGTAAATGTCAATAATCAGGATTTTGGGCTCGGCTTTCGTTTTTTCCTGGGCTTCCTTCAGGGTCAGCCAAGATAGATGCTCTGACACAACTGGTTTGTCTGCTCCACGCACGGTCGGCCTACCCGCCGGAGGCGGCATCATTCCAGAACCAGCCAGCATCAAAACGACCACATAAGACCAAAAATGGAACTTTTGCATTTACTTTTGTTGTCTGGTACAAACCTACCATATAATACCGAAATGGAAAAAATAGTCATCGCCGTCACAGGAGCCAGTGGTAGTATATATGCCAAAGTGCTGATTGATAAATTACTGCGTCTCAAGGACCAATGGTCTGACCTGGGTATACTGATGACAGAAAATGCCAAGACCGTTTGGCAAACGGAACTGGATGGCCAGGACTACAAACATTATCCCCTACCTTTCTATACGCAACAAGACTTTGGAGCCCCCTTTGCCAGTGGCTCGGGAAAGTATGGCACCATGATCATAGTACCCTGTAGTATGGGCACACTGGGTAGGATTGCTGGCGGTATCAGTAATGATTTGATCACCAGGGCCGCAGATGTTGTCCTTAAAGAAAGGCGTAAGCTAATTTGTGTAGTAAGGGAGACCCCATACAACCTTATCCATATCAAGAATATGGAAACCCTTACCCTTGCAGGGGGCATCATTTGCCCTGCGACCCCATCATTTTACAGCAAGCCCCAGACCCTCGAAGAAGTAGCCGCTACGGTAGTAGACAGGGTCATAGACCTGGCCGGTCTAAGGCAGGACACCTTCCGGTGGGGGCAGTAACGCCCCGCCTGAGGCTTCACCTGCGGCAGCCTAGGTGCTTGCACCGTCAGCCTGCTGGAAGCCTCGACTTCGTTAACGCGCTGCCAGTCGGCCGTCTGCACTACTGCGCCGCCTCGTCCGAACCCATCCCCAACTCTCCGGGCTTCTCATAAACCTGAACGGTCAACTTCCAGGTGGGCATCAGATAGGACATCAGGATCTGCACCCTTATCTTTCTGAACTCGGGTTGATCCCCGGGCCCCAGGGTAAATTCAATACTGTTGGATTGTTTGGTTTCGTCCGCCGCTATAAAATCTCCTTCCAGCTTATAGACAACACCCGGATGCAATCGGGTAATCCGGGCAGATTTTAAGGCCTCATATACAGAGCGATATAGCTTTTTGGCTGCACCAAAGTCATCTACGGCGGGGTAATCTGCCTTCCAGCACGCCGTGGTATCCCCTGGTGTGTTAAAAACGGAGATCATACAATTCTCTGCGCCACTAAGGACCAATCGGGAAGCATAATCTACGTCTTCAGGATTATTGGCCAACAGCTCTCCCCTAAGGTTAACCATGCGTCCGGGCATCTCAGACACCACCCTTTCCAGGGCTTCCGTCAGTGATACGTTAAGGGTAGAAGGTTCAGCAGATTGGGCCAAGGAGATGAAGGGGCACAATAACAGTGCCGCACACACGTAGAGATACTGCATTTTCATAGTTCGGATTTGTGCTCGAATGTACACAAATCCAAACAATTATCGCAGGTCTACCACCTCTACGCCGGGGAATTTGGTTTTGTCGAAAACGAAACTGTTGTCGGTAATGGTAGGAAGATTGTGGGCAAAGGTTGTAATGCTGTAAACGATGTGGGAACCATTTTTTTCAAACACCTTAGTGCTGACGATATTGCTGGTGGCTTTGTCAACGTAAACCAATACCTTGAAGAAGGGCTTCGTCTTATCAAAGGGGGTCAGTTCGATTTCCCGTACGGGCTTACCATTGATTTTGGTATCGTCGTTAAGTTTATAGAGGAAGTCCTTATCGTAGAAATCGGTAAATATTTTTTGAGGAGTAATGGTACCGGCGCTTGCATCTACCTTATCGATCTTTACCTCGTTGGAAGATTTATCCAGGGTCCAGGAATTATCTCCGTCGCAGTAAATTTCCTGCCCGGTAACAGAAATATGGTATTTGGTACCTTTCATTTCCACCGTACCTGATTTCTTGGCTTCCACCTTTCCGCTAGCATCCTGTATGGTAAGGGTAAATCCTGCTTTTACGGTAGCATAGGACCGGAACTTTGTGCTGACCTGATCCAGGACCTTTTTGGCAGCAGGATCGCTTTTCCCTGTGGGAGCCTGGGCTAAGGCAATAGAGGTGGTAAACAGAGTCACAGCAAGGGTCGTATACAAAGTCTTCATGTGCGTTTGATGTTTAGCGGAGCGCAAAGGTATCTAAGTTTACCTATTTTGACTGATAAAATCAGGCCACCCTGGCAAAAGTCCACTTTTTTTCCACGGACGGATCGGAGCCGCCTCCCATGCGGTCAGCGCCGGAGCGCGATCCTACTGTTGTAAGTAATCTTCCAGGTCTACGACCGTTTTGAATAACACCTCCCTGGGTTTACTACCCTGACTGGGCCCCACGATACCTGCCAATTCGAGCTGGTCCATCAACCGGCCCGCACGGTTATATCCCAGCTTCATTTTACGCTGGATCAGAGAAGTAGATCCCTGTTGGGCGTTAACGATAAGCCTGGCGGCATCATCAAATAAAGGATCCCGGTCTGTCAGGTCAAAGTCCTTACCCTCGTTGTCTTTTTCGTCCACATATTCAGGCAGCATAAAGGCTTGGGGGTAGCCCCTTTGTTCCCCAATAAAATCAGTAACCTTTTCTACCTCGGGGGTGTCCACAAAGGCGCATTGGAGGCGCGTGATTTCCCCGTTATAAGAAATAAGCATATCTCCCCGTCCAATGAGTTGCTCGGCCCCTCCGGCGTCCAGAATGGTCCTGCTGTCGATTTTAGAAGACACCTTAAAGGCTATCCTGGCCGGGAAGTTGGCCTTGATGGTACCGGTGATAATATTTACAGAGGGCCTTTGGGTGGCAATGATCAGGTGTATACCAACAGCCCTGGCCAATTGAGCCAGGCGGGCGATGGGCATTTCCACTTCTTTACCGGCCGTCATGATCAAATCGGCAAATTCGTCCACTACCAACACGATAAAAGGCAGGTATTGGTGTCCCTTTTCCGGGCTAAGTCTGCGTTTGCTGAATTTTTCATTGTATTCCCGGATGTTCCGGCAACCCGCCTCTTTGAGGAGGTCATAGCGGGTATCCATTTCTATACATAAGGCATTGAGGGTATGGATCACCTTTTTGGTATCGGTGATAATGGCCTCTTCCTCTCCGGGAAGTTTAGCCAGGAAGTGGCGTTCAATGGTCCGGTACAAACTCAACTCCACTTTTTTAGGGTCCACCAGGACGAGTTTGAGTTGGGAAGGATGCTTTTTGTACAGCAGGGAAACCAGTATCGCGTTTAATCCTACCGACTTACCCTGACCTGTAGCACCCGCCATCAGCAAGTGGGGCATAGCAGCCAGGTCCACGATGAAATTCTCGTTGTCTATCTTCTTGCCTATGGCTATGGGCAAACTGAAAGCATTGTTCTGAAATTTTTCAGAAGTCAGCAATCCCCTCATACTCACCACCGTTTTCTTCACATTGGGCACCTCTATACCGATGGTACCCTTTCCAGGTATGGGCGCAATGATACGTATACCCAGGGCTGCCAGACTCAGGGCGATATCATCCTCCAGGTTTTTAATCCTGGAAATCCTTACCCCGGCCGCCGGTACAATCTCATAAAGGGTTACCGTAGGGCCAACGGTTGCTGCAATGCGCTGTATGGATATGTCGTAGTTCTTAAGGGTGTTGATGATTTGTTCCTTATTGGTCTCTAATTCCCTTGGATCCTGTACAATCTTTTCACTCCCGTGCACCTCCAATAAATCAAGGGAAGGGTATTTATAATCCCTTAGATCCAAAACAGGATCATAAGCATCCAACTGCTCTATGGGTTTGCCGGATGTGACTGCCAGTTCTTCCGGATCTTCTTCGTCCGCAGAAGGTTTGATCTCCAGGGTCAGGTCTGAGGTAGGATTCTTTATAACAGGGGGAATAGACCTTGGCAAACCCAAATGGATTGATTGAGTCGTGGCTTCTTCTTCCTCCTCTTGTTCCTCTTCCACTTCTTCTTCTATCTCCGTTTCCTCATACGTTTCCAGTTCTTCCTCCTCGGCTTCCAGATCCAGTTCTTCCTTTTCGACCAGGGTTAGTTCATACGACCCTTCCTCTTCTTCTTCGGCAACCGGTTGGATCATGGCTGCGTTCCCTTCCGCTTTGAGTGTGTTTTTCTTTCCCTTTTTATCAATGAATAACTTGGGACCATCGTTAACGGCATCAACCACCTCGGGTTCTATCTCCGGTATCTCCTCCACCACCGGTACCATCTCAGGGTTAAGCTTTGGTTTTCTCTGGGGTAACTTGAATACGGGATTGACCCTCCATATGAAATAGGCAAAAGCAGCCACCATGAGTAAAATGGTTGTTCCCAATTTGCCCAGGAAGCCTTCTAGCCAATCGCTTACAAAAGAACCTACTGCCCCTCCGAAGGGAAAGGGAAAGGAGGCAAGGAAGAAGCCCAATAGGGTCGAAAAGAAAACCAATCCGACCAGCAGGTACTTGATATTCCTCGTAATAGAAAATATGGGATGGGCAAAAAGAAGGTTTGCCCCTATGATGAAAAAGGTGCTGCAAAACAGATAAGAGGCCAGTCCAAAGCCTTTATATATAAATATATGAGAGACATAGGCACCGAGTGAGCCCAGCAAATTAGAAATATGCAGGTCGTTGGGTTTAAGTATGGACAAACCGCTACGAAAGATCTCATCCTGGTCATCCTTCCAGGTAAATAAATAGGAGGTAAAAGCAATAAAAAGGAAAACGCCTACCAGCAGGCAGCAAATACCTGCTATCTTATGTGTCCGCTCGTCAGCAACAAATTCCTTTACGGGCACTTTTACCTCCGCTTCAGGAATCATTTTCTCTGGATTGGGGGTCTCTACCTTAGGCTCCTTTTTTACTGTTTTCAACCGGTTACCAGCCATAAACACAAAGATAATGAATGGGCGCGCGGATGGAATATTTTAATGTATCTTGACTGCATTATTCCTGCTTACCACTCCAGATGTATCGAAGAAAGATTAAGACCGGGTTGATCCGGTGGATTGCCATAACGGGCCTGCTCTTGCAGGCAGGGCTTCTTCATCCCCTGTCTACGAGTGCTCAATTACCAAAGACGTCAGACACCGCCCTTTCCATTAATGCCTGCACCATTCACGATGCCATACACATAAACGACCAGATTAGTATCTATATTGATACCAACCGGAAAGTAAATGAGTCAATGCTGAATGGGTTAGCTTTCGACACCAACCTGATCAGAAGGCTTTCCCGGCGTATCCCTACTCCCCTGGTGGGGTTGCCTTATTACTGTAAGTTCACCCTGACCTCCACCCTGGATACCCCTAAAGCATTTTACTTTTTCCCGGGTTACTATTTCCAGGATATTGCCCTGTTTAAAGACAGCGCTGGCATGGTCGTCAAACTCCCGGAGAAACTCCCCCCTCATGGGGAAATCGGATGCCGGTTGTTTGTGCTACCTCCGCACGGCAGTACCACCTTTTATTTCCGGGGGAGCCTGATTAAATCCAATACCAATTGGATGGACCCCATTCTCATTGAACCCCAATTTATTTCGTCCTATTTCGAAATCCTGCGTTTCAACACGGTCCAACTCAACGTGGTCACGTTTGTATTCTGCGGGATCTTGTTGATGATGATCATTTATTCCCTGACCAACTATTTCCAAAGCCTTAAGGTAGAATATCTGTACTATGCATTTTACGGATTGTGCATGACCAGCCTTTTTTATATAAAGGCGCTGTTTTACAGGGAGGATCATGTTTTTTATTTCTTTTTTGAAGAATATTTCGATTATATCATCCAGGTAAGTGGATATATTTTTTATATCGTATTCACCCGCCACCTGATCAATACCAAAAAGTTTTATCCTGCCTTGGATAAGGCCTTTCGGACGGCTGCCGGCTTATTGGTCCTCTTACTAGTGGTCTATAGTCTTGTCTATTTCATGGGTGGATCCTATCCCATACTCAGTGCCCTTGAAAACGGGGGTAAGTATTTCTTGCTGGGGCTGGGTTTATTTTACATCATTGTCGGTTTTGCCCAACGAAACAAACTCATGAACTACTTGTTGGCTGGAAACGTAGCGCTACTGGCACTGGCGACTAGTTCACAGGTAATCATCATTACCAAAATTCACAACAACTCCTATACGAGCGGTTTTTTTAATCAGGCGTTATTTTACTATGAGTTGGGGGTAGTACTGGAACTGATCTTCTTTCTGGCGGCCCTGGCTTATAAAAACAAGGAGGAACTCATTGAAAAAGTGAAGATTGAGCAAACCATGAAGCTCGAACATGAAAAGAAAGAATTTGAAACGAAGCTGGCCATCATCCAGGCACAGCAGGATGAAAGGTCCAGGATATCGGCCGATATGCATGACGAATTGGGCAGTGGTGTAACGGCCATCCGGCTAATGAGCGAACTGGCCAAAAGAAGATTGACCGATCAATCGGTGCCGGAAATAGAAAAAATTTCCACCTCCGCCGGGGAGTTGATGGACAAGATGAACACTATTATCTGGTCCATGAATGCTACCAATGATTCCCTGGCCAACCTGATAGCCTACATGAGGGCCTACGCCATCGAGCACTTTGAGAACTCTTCCATCGTTTGTACCGTTGACGTTCCACCTTCTATACCGGACATAGAAATCAGTGGGGAAAAACGTAGGAATATTTTCCTGGTCGTCAAAGAAGCCCTCAACAATGCCATGAAACATTCCAGGAGTACCCGGATTGACATCAGAATACGGGTACAAGATGAGCTATACATTGAGGTCCATGACTTCGGTCAGGGGATTCAAACCGATAAGATGCGTCAGTTCAGCAATGGGTTAACCAATATGCAAAGACGCATGGAATCCATTGGGGGCAATATCTGGATCAAAAATGAACATGGAACAACCGTCGGATTAAGCTGCCCGTTTAATTAGACCAGGCTTCCGGATCGTTTTGTCCTGGCCCATTTTTACGGCAGCCCGGATCTCGTTTTGCCCGGCCCTTCACCTTGTACTAAAGCCCCGTCTTTTGCAGGAGGCCAATCAACAGGAAAATCCAGCCGACGATAAAAAACAACCCACCAATAGGAGTTAGGATACCCGCAGGCCCCAGAGAACCGGAACCACTCACCTTGAGTACGGTGATCAGGTATAGCGATCCACTGAACAGGATCGTACCAATGGTTAAACACCAACCGCAACGCTGTAGCCAGGCAGAAGGGAATTGTACATATAATATACCGACGGCCAATAAGGCCAGGGCGTGGTAGAACTGATATTCAACACCTGTGTGAAACACATTTACCGTATCTGAATCGGCAATTTTTTTGAGCCCATGCGCGGCAAAAGCGCCCAGTGCTACTGCCAGGGCCCCAAAAATGGCACCCAAAATCAAGAATGTTTTTTGCATCGGTCTATAATTTTTTTGAAATTCTCGTCCGTCAGGTATTGGGTATCGAAATGGTACATGCACTGGCTATAACAGGGAGCCCTTTCAGATAGCTTTTGCTCTATAAATCCGGGCAAAGTTTCGGCAGTTGTGTGTGCAAGGACAGGGCGATGACCCAACTCAGGCAATAACCTTTCAACCAAATGAGGCACGGAAGCTTTAAGGTAAATGGTAATGCCTTCGCTATTCATGCGCCGGATATTTTTGTGAAAGCAAGGCGTCCCCCCTCCACAGGCGATCAGGGCATTTGTTTTTTCAAACAGACCCAACAAGGCTTTGTGCTCCTTAAGCCGAAAAGCAATTTCACCTTCCGTTTCAAAGATCTCCCGGATGGTCTTTCCTTCCTGACGCTCGATTACCTCATCCAGGTCATAGAAGGTCAGGTCAAACGCAGCAGCCCACCTGCGTCCCCAATGACTCTTTCCAGATCCCATGAAACCGATAAGAAAGTAAAGCATGGTACAAATTACGCCAGGCAAGTTATAAAAGAAAAGGATGGCTACCTTACGGCGGCCATCCTTTTTAATATTTAGCTAAAAAGTCCGATACTACTCTTGAGCGGCACCACCTTCGGTAGCGCTACCATCGTCGAGCTTCTTCTTCAGTTCAGCCAGTACACCGAGGTCACCCAAAGTGGTTTTTTCAACCCTGTTCTGGATAGTCTTAACGGCTTTCTTGGTCCTTTCAGAATCAGCCCTGGCTTCCTTGCGGGCAGCCTCTTTCTCGTCATGCTTCACCTGTTCCCAGATGCGGGCATGGCTGACAACGATGCGTTTTTCGTTACGGTCGAACTCGATCACCATGAACTGGGCGGTTTCTTCCGCACCGATGCTCTTACCATCTTCTTTGGTCAGGTGACGGTTAGGAGCGAATCCTTCCAGGCCGTAAGGCAACTGAACGATGGCACCCTTATCGTCTTTCTTCACAACCGTTCCTTCGTGGATGGTACCGATAGCAAAGGTTTCTTCCAGTGCATTCCAGGGATCTTCTTCGAGTTGTTTGTGTCCGAGTTGCAGCTTACGGTTCTCCTTGTCGATGCTCAGGATCACAACGTCTATGCGCTGACCAGCCTTCGTGTGCTCACTGGGGTGGTTATAGCGTTTCAACCAGCTCAGGTCGCTGATATGGATCATACCACCGATACCGGGTTCCAGTTCTACAAACACGCCATAAGGAGTGATGTTCTTCACTACTCCGTTGTGCTTGCTGCCTTGGGGGTATTTGGTTTCGATGGTAGCCCAGGGATCTTCACTGAGTTGTTTGATGGACAAACTCATCTTACGCTCATCTTTATTCAGCGTTACGATCTTAGCAGAATGCTCGTCACCCAACTTGAAGAATTCTTTGGCGTTGATGGGGTTGTTTGCCCAAGT
>CAJCIQ010000013.1 GCA_903970475.1 Beijerinckiaceae bacterium | reverse complement strand
GGTTTTTCATGAAAGACTCGTCAATGATTCTCCAGGCCGCAGCAGCAGAGGGGAAGTAGCCCCACTTGTTGCCCGTCCCAAAACGGGAGCTGCCATCGGCGCGCATAGTAGCTGTCAGCAGGTACTTTTCATACAAACGATAGTTGGCCCTTCCGAAAAAGGAAGCCAGGGTATTTTTGCTCTGGCTGGATCCGGGAACCAGGGGAGTACCTCCAATACTGAGGTTGTTGGCCCCCAGGTCATTGGTAAAAAAGCTATTGGCCGCTCCGCTTAAAGATTGTTGATCGAATACCTGAGCAGAAAAGCCACCTACCAGGCTCAGGCGATTATGCTTGTTGAGGTCCTTATCATAGGATAGGGTGTTTTCACTGAGCCAGCTATAGCTGACAGAGGAACTTTTTTCCGCGTTCCCCGAAGACGTATTCTGGGTACTGGCGTATAGGTAGGAGGGGGTATAGAAACTGTACGTCGTATACACCACGTCCGCGCCCGCCAGGGCTTTGAACTTAAGGCCTTTGAGGATTTCCCATTCCAGGAATCCATCCATCAGCGAATGGAAATTGTTGGTGATGTTGGTCGTACTCAGGGCATAGGCAACGGGGTTGCCCGCCAGGTCTACATAGGGCACTGGACCCGTCGTGTACGTATAGGCGCCCGTAGAGTCCCTGATGGTCGTAGCCGGGTTAAAGCGTAAGGCATCATACATGACGCCCCCGGAAGAACCGCCGTTGGTATTGACCAGGGCGTCGTTCTGGCTGGAATAGGCCAGTTGAGAAGCGATTCCGATCCTTACTTTAGCACTGACTGTTTTATCGTAATTGAAACGGAGGGTGCCTCGTTTGAACCAGGAATTGATCACGATCCCCTGCTGGTCAAAGAAATTTGCGCTCAGGTTATAGCGGCTGTCTTTGGAGCCGCCTAATAAGGAAACCTGGTAGTTTTCTATGGGCGCCGAGCGAAGGACTGCCTTTTCCCAGTTGGTGCCCGCACCCAAACCCGAGATTTGTTGGGCAGTGTAGGGGAGGGCTTCGTTGGTATTGGTTAAGCGGTTATTCTGGGCCGTTACCGAATCCAGGTAGGTGGCAAACTGGGTGGCATTCATCATGTCGTATAGTTTGCTGACCTTCTGTACGCCGTAGTAGGCATCGAAATTCACCGATTGGGTGCCGGCCTTCCCATGTTTGGTCGTAATCAATACGACGCCATTGGCGCCCCGGCTGCCGTAGATAGCGGTGGCCGAAGCGTCTTTAAGGATTTCTATGGATTCAATGTCTCCAGGATTGATGGTGCTCAGGTCTCCTGCTCCCGGAAATCCATCGATGACAAACAAGGGCTCATTGCTCGAATTGATGGAGTTGGTACCCCTGATCCGGATGCTCACATTCCCACCGGGAGCGGCATTGGTTTGGGTAACCTGAACCCCGCTGGAACGGCCCTGTATCATTTGATCTGCCCGGGTAACGGGGGTTTCTTCAATGTCTTTGGTGGAGATGCTCGTCAGCGATCCTGTCAGGTCTCGCTTCCGCTGGGTCCCGTAACCTATCAGGACGACATCATTTAAGTCTCCGTTAAGGGGCTCCATGGTCAAGTCCAGCACCGCATGCCCTTTTACCTCCACCGTTCGGGCACCGAATCCCACAAAAGAAAAGGTCAGGTATTTGGTATTTTCCGTCACACTCAAGCTATAGGAACCATCTGCTTTGGTGGTGGTGCCCGATACGTGGTCATCAGCCGTAATGGTGACCCCTTCCATTTTCTCCCCCGTTTTGGTGTTGGTGACCACGCCGGTGATCTGGTGCTTTTGGGCAAACAGCTGTAGGGTGAGTAATAGTAATAAGGGCGAAAGAAGCAATCGTTTTTTTCGCATAGCAGCAGGTTTTAAGTTTCGTTAGTCGGGGGTAATATTATTCCAAATGCGCTGGAGAAGGTTAACCTGCTTACTTTTATTTTATCTAAATATTTGAGCGTTATTTTCCAGGTAAATCGTTTACATGGGCATTCCCATTGAACGTTTTTTAAAGAAAAAACACCGGTAACGTTGCCGGTAACGCTACCGGTAATTGTTGTGCTGAAGCACTTACCTTTAGCGACATGAACAAACCTGCTACCATCAAGGACATTGCCCAAAGGCTCAATATTTCCATCTCTACCGTTTCCCGGGCCCTGAGAAACGCGCCCGACGTCAACGGAGATACCAAAGCAGCTGTACTGGACCTGGCCGAAGAACTCAACTACGAGCCCAACAAACTGGCCCTTAGCTTAAGACAAAAGCAAACCCATACCATAGGGGTCATTGTTCCCAACCTGGATTATGTGATGGCCACCATGGTCAAGGGTATTGATGAAGTAGCCCTGGAGGCAGGCTATACGGTTATGGTTTGTCAGAGTAATGAGTCCTTTGGCAGGGAAGTGTTGAACACCCGGCGCTTACTCGATAGTTTGGTGGATGGATTTATCGTATCGGTATCCAGCGAAACCAAATTGTTCGATCATTTTAAAAAAGTGCAGGAAAGGGGATTGCCCATGGTAGTATTCGACCGGGTTATTCCTGATCTGGCCGCGCCCAGGGTAAGATTGGATAATGAAGAAGGTGGATTTCTGGCTACGGAACATTTATTGGAGCAAGGCTATAAGCGCATTGCCATCCTGGCTGGCCCAGCCAATCTGGGCATCAGCAATGCTAGATTGGAAGGATACCTGAAGGCTTTAAGAAAATACAAGATTAAAAAGGATGAGGATTTGATTACCTATTGCGATTTTAATCAGCA
>CAJCIQ010000012.1 GCA_903970475.1 Beijerinckiaceae bacterium | reverse complement strand
CCAGCCGTATCGGCCTCCAGCAATGTAGCCCCATTCAAAAAGTAACGCCTGAACTCCCTTACCTTGGGATCAAAGTCATTTAGCTTACTGATTTTCTCAAAAATGGGATCCCAGCTATCTTTGGAATAAAGGGTTAAACACTTCTCAAAACCCCTGTTGATGACGAACTGTACACTACCCTCCTCCGGCAATTGTTTCTTAAAACTTGCCGGCAGCAGAAAACGCCCTTTCGCGTCTAACGTTGCTTCATATTCACCTAGGAACCCCAACATGATAGAAAAAAGGAGCATTCACCCCCTTTCTGACACAAAATAACACATTTTCCCACTTTTTACTCCAAAAGCTGTTCCAGTTTTTTTTCCACACGGAGCCTAAGCCGGTATTGGGTTTTAGTTGAATTCGGGGATAAGTAGCCTAAAAATGTGAATGAAAGGTGGATAACCTGTGCAAAAGCCCCAAAGATCAGTGGATTGGATGTGGAAAATTAATGCACAGAACGAAAAAAACCGGGGCCTACCCCGGTATTCATGTTGGATTTGATCAGCATTTCAGGAGACGATGGGGAACTCAAGGGTAAAAGTGCTCCCCTTCCCCAGGGTAGAGTCCACTTTTATTTTTCCGTGGTGGGCATCCACCATAGATTTTACATAACTCATGCCCAATCCAAATCCTTTTACGTTGTGCAGATTGCCGGTATGAGCCCTGTAAAATTTTTCAAAGATGCGGTTGATGGTCTCTCTGCTCATGCCAATGCCATTGTCATCAATGGTAATGCGGATCATTTTACCCACATTGCGGGTACTTACTTTGAGCTTGAGGTTGTCCTTGGAATATTTCACTGCATTGTCCAGGATATTACTGATCAGGTTGACAAAATGGACTTCATCGGCACTAACCAGGTCTTTGGTTGCCTGGAAGTTCGTCTCCAATACACCGCCCTTTTGCTCCAGTTGCAACCGGAGATTATCCATAGCGCTGGCCAACAAGTCATGGGTATGCAACGTTTTCCTGTTGAGCTGTACCTCCTGCTTGTCCAACTGGGCAGCCTGAAGTATAGTCTCTACCTGTTTGTTCATCCGCTTGTTTTCTTCCTTGATAATGCCGGAGAAATAATCCAGTTTTTGCCTGTCCTGAAGCACCCGTTCATTTTTGAGGGCATCCACCGCCAGGGAAATCGTGGCCAGGGGTGTTTTGAACTCATGGGTCATGTTGTTGATGAAGTCACCCTTTATTTCACTGAGCTTCTTTTGGCGCAGGGCGGAATTAACGGTAAGGAAAAACGCAGCAATGATGGTCAGGGTGAACAAGATGGCGCCAACGATCATTAAGCCTATTGATCTCAATACCAGGTCTTTGTAATTCGGTAAAACAACCACCATGATTTCATCAGCAGATACGGCATCCCACATACTGGATGCGGGGGGTATCAGGGCATAATGGAAAACAAGGTTATTGACGGTATCCCTGACCGTTGCCCTGAACTTGTCTGATTCCAGGGCATGGTAATTGGCAAAGATCTGACCGGAGATATTGGGAAGGATGGCGAATTCGAAATGGGTGTTGGGCATGCCCCTTGATCCAAATGCTTTTTGAAGCTTTTCCTGAATCACATAAGAGGTATAGTGCTTGGCCACTGAGAAATGTGAGTACAAGTCAGAGCCGGGAAAATTCATCCCTGGAAGTGGAACCCTCAAGGGATCTGGCGCCGTCCTTTGATCCACCAGTTGCTGCCCAACCTCATCCAGAATAGTATATACGTTCTCTTTTATCTGCTCTTCCCTTACCAGGGCCGCATTTTGAATCCAGTTATATTGAACATATATGATACCCAGAAGGGAAATCGTAATTAGGGTAATAATGACCGGCAACGTGCGCTTCATATTCCAAAAATACAGTTCTGTAGCACAACTGTCGCTTTTTCATGGCTGGAAGACCGTTAAAGTTTGCCGGATATAGGAAAAGATATTACCTTAATTGTATCAATGAGGACGTATGGAAGACCCGGCACCAGGCATACTATTGATAGCAGACCCCTTCTTGAAGGATCCCAATTTCTCCAGAACGGTGGTATTGATTTGTGAGCACCAGCAAGCAGGTTCCCTGGGTTTTGTCATCAACAAAAGGGCGGAGTATACCCTGGATGACCTTATTCCGGAAGCCTCCAACCTGGCCATTCCCGTCTATTACGGGGGTCCCGTTCAAACCGATACCCTTCACTTTCTTCACTGTTATCCCGAATTAATCCCGGGAGCGCAACGCCTTTCAGATGGTCTGTCCTGGGGAGGTAATTTTGAAACCACGCTGAGCCTGCTCAGGGAAGGCAAGATTGACCCTACCCGCATCAGGTTTTGTCTGGGATACAGCGGGTGGAGTGAAGGTCAACTGGACGAGGAACTCAAGTCCAAGAGTTGGCTTACGGCCTGGGCCACCCGGAAAGTCGTCTTCAACCGGGATATAGATGAAACCTGGAAAGAAGCTATCCGCCTATTAGGCAGTGGTTACGAGATCATGACCAATTTCCCCATAGACCCGCAACTGAATTAACGGGCTATCCTGTGGCTTAACCGGGCTAGTCTTTTATATCAGGACTCCTACCTTTACAACCCTATGAATAGCCCTCCCTTCACGGCCCAGAAATCCAGGTTGTTTATACCAAACTGGTTATAGGGCATGTAATTGTATTCAGCTCCAACATCCAATCCAAATTTCCGGTTTCTGGTCAGCGGAACCTTAAGTCCCGCTTCTCCATTAAGGGCGAACTTGGCGGAATTATCATCAAAGTTGGTAAACTCACCCAGGTACTGGCGGTAGCTTACCGCATTCAAACCCACTCCCACGCCTATATAAGGTTCTACAGCGGCACCTGGTTTTAGGAATTGGTAACGGCTCTTGATCAGTATGGGAATATGCTGAACGGAATTGGAAACCACCGCAGAAATACTGGTCTGGGGATTACCGTATTCATAAACTCCCCTGGGGTATTTCTGGTAGAAGTCCTGGTACTCGATCCCAAATCCCAATGAAAAATGGCGTCCTATGGGAAACATCAGCGAGCCTTCCCAACCGTTATAAGATGTGTTGTTAATCTGTTGTTTGAGTCCATCTATTGGAAAACCTATGCTGTACCTTATGTCCAGGTAAGCAGGCTCAGGGCTACTGTAATAGGGTAAGTCCTGCTGTGGTTGGTAGGTGGTCATTTGGGCTTTCAGGCTTACGGATGCCAGTAACAAAAGCGCTATGATCGATATGTTGCGTTTCATTTCTTCAGGCTTTTTGGGGTTAGGAAATTACTGCTTCAGGTAAGTAGATTGGGAGAACAAATACCCCACTTCTGTTGGAATATTTGACGTGTAGAATATTCCCTCTCCCTGTATCAGCGCCGACCATATATCGGTCAGTTGCTTATTGGCCGTCGCGTTTTTGAGGTCAAACATGTCAAAAGCCATGCCTTCCACCGTTACCTGATAAGCCGCATAGTAATAGGGAAAACCATAACCATAGCCATAATATCCCCAATAGTAAGGATTCCAGTAATTTCCATAATCACTGAAATAGGTTACCCCTACATAGGCGTTGTAAATATGGGTCAGGTTAATCCCAAGATTAGGGCTCTGCTCCTTGGTTACCAAGGTATATCCGGCCTTCTGCATGGCAGCCGTAAAGGCCTGGATAAATAAGCTATCCGCCGGCGTACGTTCCATACCTACACGCTGTCCGTTTTGTAAGACGGCTACCGAATCAGAAACACTGAAAGTACTGTAAGAGGAAAAAGTGGCAGAAGAATCAAATTGGGTAATGTAAATACGGGTATCGTCCGTACTGAGGTTATTAAGTGGCTCTTTACGACAACTCCCCAATACTACTAAAAGCCCGGCGGTCATCAACCCAAGTCGGAAATAGGTCTTCATAGCTGCATAATTTAATGGTAAGGTGAATTCAGCAATTAGATTGCCTGAAATTGGTGAAGTAAATCCACCAATAGTTAAATAAATCACAAAGGGGGCTTTTGCGCTTTTTTCCCCTTATTACGCCCATAGATACCTTAAGCCAGTGGGCCCAGCCCGCATTTCGCGATGGCAAAAAGTGAAATGCGAACTGGCCCCACAGGCTTTGATTACGCTGGCCCCACCTGAACGGGCCCACCTGAAATGGTCCCAAGTGAACCAGTGTTAACTCGAAGGCCTGTGACACAGTTCGGAATTGTTTTTTTCCCAAATCACAATTCCAAAGCTGTGTTACAGGGCTTAGGAGCGGGACTGACAGGCTTAGGGTGTCCGTCAAGCCTAAAAAGGAAAGGGCCCGCAAGCGGGCCGTCGCTAAAAATGTAAAGGGCCCGCAAGCGGGCCCTTAGAAAATATCAAGATAGCTTTCAGCTTAATCTTCTATGATATCGGCGCCTTCCGCCAGTACGGTAGCCTGGTTATTCAGTACTTCTACAAATCCACCATGGATATCAAAAGACGCCAGGGTCGTGTGCTTATCCTTTAACACCTTCACCCTGCCTTGCCTTAGTCCGGAAACCAGGGGAGCGTGCTTGTCCAATACCTCAAACAAGCCGGTGATGCCAGGCAGCTGAACGCCATAGACGTCTCCGCTATAGACCTTTTTTTCGGGGGTGAGTATTTCTAAATGCATATGGTTCATTTTTTAATGGGCCGGTGGCCCACATAGGACCTACCCTTGGGCCGCGGCCATTAATTTCTTACCTTTTTCAATTGCATCATCTATGGTTCCAACCAGGTTGAACGCAGCTTCAGGATATTCATCCACTTCTCCGTCCATGATCATGTTGAAGCCCCTGATGGTTTCCTCAATGGGAACCAGTACTCCTTTAAGACCGGTAAATTGTTCAGCCACGAAGAAAGGTTGAGAAAGGAAACGTTGTACCCTACGAGCGCGGGATACAACAAGTTTATCTTCTTCACTCAATTCATCCAGACCCAGGATGGCGATGATATCTTGTAATTCTTTATACCGTTGGAGAGTAGACTTAACCCTGTTGGCGCAATCGTAGTGGGCATCCCCTACGATCATGGGAGAAAGAATCCTGGAGGTGGATTCCAGGGGGCTCACCGCCGGGTAGATACCAAGGTCGGCGATCTTACGATCCAATACCGTGGTAGCATCCAGGTGGGCGAAGGTAGTAGCCGGCGCCGGGTCAGTCAAGTCATCCGCAGGTACGTATACCGCCTGAACAGAGGTAATGGAACCATTACGGGTGGAAGTGATCCTTTCCTGCATCAGACCCATTTCCGTAGCCAGGGTAGGTTGGTAACCTACCGCAGATGGCATACGTCCCAGCAGGGCGGATACTTCAGAACCAGCCTGGGTGAAACGGAAGATATTGTCAACAAAGAACAGGATGTCTTTTCCTTGTCCTTTACCGTCTCCATCACGGAAGTATTCAGCGATGGTCAGACCAGACAAGGCCACACGGGCACGAGCTCCAGGAGGCTCGTTCATTTGTCCAAAAACGAAAGTGGCTTTGGAGTCCCTCAGTTCATTAAGGTCCACTTTGCTCAGATCCCATCCACCTTCTTCCATGCTGTGACGGAAACCTTCCCCGTACTTCATAATCCCGGCTTCGATCATTTCCCTGAGCAGGTCGTTTCCTTCACGGGTACGTTCTCCTACACCGGCAAATACAGACAAACCAGCATATGCTTTTGCAATGTTGTTGATCAGTTCCTGGATCAATACGGTTTTGCCCACACCTGCACCACCAAACAGACCAATCTTTCCACCCTTAGCATAGGGTTCGATGAGGTCGATTACTTTAATCCCGGTGTACAGTACTTCCGTAGCCGTACTCAGGTTTTCAAAAGCAGGAGGCAAAGCGTGAATGGGCCTGCCGTGTGTTTTATCTACCTGGGGCAGACCGTCAATGGCATCTCCGGTTACATTAAACAGGCGGCCTTTAATAGCATCCCCAGTGGGCATAGCGATAGCCTTGCCGGTATCGACTACCTTCATTCCACGGACCAGACCTTCTGTTCCATCCATGGCAATGCAGCGAACACTGTCTTCTCCCAAGTGCTGCTGTACCTCCAGGACAAGGGTTTCTCCACTTTCACGCTTTAATTCCAAAGCGTTATAAATTTCTGGGAGGTCACTCTCGTTGTCGAACCGAACATCAATTACCGCACCGATGATCTGCTTGATCTTACCGACATTGGCCATATACTTAATATAGTTTCGTTTTTCAAAATTTGCGCAAAGATAAGGGTTCAACCCC
>CAJCIQ010000011.1 GCA_903970475.1 Beijerinckiaceae bacterium | reverse complement strand
GGCGGTGGAAGGCGTCGGCGCGGTGGTTGAACCTGTACCTCCGGATGCCGTGGTATACCAAAGAAGACTGGTTCCGGTAGCGGTAAGCGCAGGTGCAGCCACATTCAGGCAATACGCAGGTGACACAACTGTAGGCGCCGACGGCGGCGCGTCAACTGTTACGGTCACGTCTGTGCGGGGGCTCTCACAACCGTCACTCTGGCTGACAAAATAGTCTGTGGTTCCTGTAGCGATCGTGGAAGGTGTCGGGGCAGTCGGTGATCCAACCCCACCGGTGGCAGCGGTATACCAAAGCAGGTTGGCCCCAGTAGCGCTTAGTGCGGGGGCGGTTACATTCAGGCAATAGGTAGGCGATAAAGCAGAAGGAGCTGAGGGTTGTACAGCAACCGTCACATCTATTTCTGCACGTGCACTTGTACAATAATCTGTACTTGAAATTTGATCTACATAATAGGCAGTCGTACCTGCGGTAGTTGTCGAAGGCGTAGGTGCAACTGGGGAGCCGAAACCACCCGTAGGCGTAGTATACCAGTACATATTTGTTCCAGTAGCCGACAACTGGGTTGCAGTAGAATTCAGGCAATAGGAAACAGGGCTCGTTCCCGGGGGAGCTGGTATTGGATTAATGGTGACCGTTACCGTTGCGCGAGGACTCTCGCATGCACCTGGGTAGGTCTGCGTGACGTAATAGATGGTCGTTCCAGGAATAGTGGTAGAAGGAATAGGTGCTGTAGAATTACCCGTTCCTCCCGTGGCAGCCGTATACCAAAGCAAGTCTATTCCCGTTTCATTCAGTGCTGTGACCGAAGAGTTCTGACAATAGGTATCTAACTCATTAGATAGTGCCGGTGTTACGATCTTTGAAGTCTCATAAGCGCCGAGGTCTATGGCACTTCCTTGTATACGTGGATTACCTGCATAGTCGGTATTAGAAACTAATATTACGCCCGTACCCGCATCAATGTCAGGGGAACAGGGCTGGAGCTCAAAATCATTCCCTGAAGGATCAATGAACTCAGGATCTACGTTTGTACAGCCTGTGGGGGGTGTTGTCATGCCCAGATCGCAATCATTGAAGTTAACCGGACCACCGTAGGTTACAGAAGACGCCAATGCACCCCCTGGTTGCCAAATAATGGTATTGGTTACATTGATGGTGGCTGTCCCGCCGTTCTGTTGATCATTATAGATGACCGCATTGGGATTATTATAGAAGGTGGAATTGTTGATGGTAAGCGTCAGGTTACTGGAGCCTACTCCGTTCCCATCTGCGTCAACCAAAATGGCTGATCCACCTTGCGCTGTGTTATTATTAAAGATGCAGCTTTCAATATCCGTGGAGGCGCCTGTGCCTGCGGCTGAACCCACTGACAGGGAAACCACACAAACACCTCCACCGACATAAGCTGTATTATTCTCAAACATATCGTGCAGCAAAGTGCCCTGCGCGGTAGCGCCAGCATTGAGGGCATACACACATACCCCTCCACCATATACCCCAAAATTGTCTATCAAGGTACAATGATCAACCACTGCTGCCGAAATGTTGGCGGCTCCTGCAATAATCAATACACCTCCCGCTTGATTGGAGGCATTGACAGCCATACTTCCAGGGTAATTCAGGTTCCCATTACCATCCTGTATCGTGAAGCCATCTATGGTCGTCCCGCTACCATTATTGGACACGGTTACGACATTGAAAGAATTGTCTGCGACATCATTAATCACGCCAATGTCTCCACTCAGGATTGTGGGATTAAATGCGGCGTTGCGCTGAGTAAGGAGGGTCTCCGTCCCATTAAAACCTCCATATACGCTGAATGCTTTGTTGATCAAGAAAGTCGCCGTTCTGTCCGTCGTAGTCGTTGGAAAGTAGGTTCCTTGTGCAACCCAGACCTGATCACCGATATTAGCCGCCGTCAGGGCCGAACTCAAGCTCGTATAGGCCGTAGCCCAGGAAGTTCCTGCACCCGGTGTAGGGTTGGCTACATTCACGTAAATAACGGCGGCTAAGGCATGACTTAGAGGAAATAAAGATAGTAAGACCGATATTAGGCGGACAGCAGTTCTGGACATAGAGATAAGGCAAAAATGGCGGCGAAATATACAAACTTTATCACATGCAAGCGGCTCCCAGCGGCTCATATGGCAGCCTGAAGGCCACCGCAAGACCCCCTAAGTAACCACAAGACCTCGAAAGCAACAACAAGAAATGAAAAGCTTGCCTATTGTTTATATTAATTCCTATGACCGCTTCAATAATTTCTATAACCGCTTGTTTTTCGTTAGCAGATCTATAAACAGCGGTTTATTCGCTCAGAAAATAGAACATGTTTTGACCTTAGTACATGAATGAAATGAACAGCGTATCTGCCACCCGATTTTATATATTCATCATTCCAATAATGGTCAAAGGGTGATACTGATCAACACCCGGCAACCTACGGAAGTAGTTGGTCTTTTATGGCAGAAAGGTGAAACTGATCAGCGCCTTTTAACCATGAGAACTGATTAAACCGCGTCAATTATTGGAATGCGAAAAAGATCCTTTGTTCCACAGGAAAAAAGAGTTGGTTAATACACACCAAATCCCTTTCGTTTCTACCCAGGGATTCAACCTAATTTAACTGCAAGCAAAAAAATTAAGATCCCTGCCAGTGAAGGCGAGGGATCTTTTACTTTTATGGCTACACTGGAGTTATGGCCTCGATGGGTCAACTATTCCCTACCCGTTCCAGGATGGAAATAAAATGGGTTGATTCATGGTTCCATCGTTGTTTGCTCCCGAATTAAGACTCCATTGATGGGGCCCAGGATTGTAAACGAATAGCAGCAGGTCCTGAATCTGATGACCAGAGGGGAGATACCCAGCAAGAGGAACAGATATACTGTAAGCACCTGTTTTTTCATACAACCTATCAATGCGTCTGTTTAACCATTTGTATCGTCCCATCCGGATTGTAATTCAGACTGTCCACACAGACCGACCTTAGCCAATCGTTATGAGAAAGATTACTGTTGTGGTAAAAAGCATACCATTGGCCTTTATACTCGGTGATGGATCCGTGGTCGGTATAGCTATCCGTAGGTGTGATGTAGATGCCGCGATAAGTCCAGGGGCCCAGGGGGTTGGAACTGGTGGCATACCTCATTTGGTTGTGCATACCGGCAGAGTCGTGGTTATCTGAATAGGACAGGTAATAGACGCCCTTATATTTGTGCACCCAGGATGCTTCGTGGAAATCCACCAGTCCTTCCATGGGTTTCATTTCCCCATCCACTTCCATCATATTGTCTTTGAGTTTACCGCCTTCACAATGTCCTCCTCCCCCGTAGTAGAGATAAGCCTGACCATCATCATCGACGAATACAGCAGGGTCTATCATAGGTTTGAGTCCCTGGATATATCCCTGAACGGTGAATCCGCTGGCGGGAGACTTGCTGGTGGCAACGCCTATCTTCCAGGTATTGTTCCAGTCTGTACCGCTGGGATGGGGGAAGTAGAAATAATAGGTTCCGTTCTTGTAGGCACAGTCTGGGGCCCACATAAAGCCTCCTTCTTTACGGCCCCATGGAACCTGGCTGGCGTTCAGGATTTCCCCATGGTCTGTCCAGTGAACCATATCACTTGTAGAATACACATGATAATGGTCCATCAAGTCACAGCCCCTTGCAGGCGTCACATCATGGGAACAATAAATGTATAAACGACCGTCAGCCCATACATGGGCGGAAGGATCGGCGGTATACATGTTGGTGATGATGGGGTTGTGCTGGGCTATTGCGCCAAAGGGAATAGACAGAAAAAACATCCCCACCAGGAATGCTGCTTTGATGCTTATGTTGGGCTTTATCATATCACTTAGTTGGGGTTGTAGCGGCCATCTGCGGTTAACCGCCTCTACTCTCCGGCTTTCATTTGAGCTATACAGTGCAGTTACTCCATAAGTAGTGCGTTGGTGTAGCGGGAGCAATCGTACCCCTAAATAAAAAAGGGACCCCTAATGGGGGCATTAATAAGGGACTAATTAATGGAGGGTGTCCCATTAATGGGGAAGAAAATTTAAAAAGAGGGCGTCCTGGCCCCAAAAGGCCATAAAATAGGCAGGATCAAGTTGTCGGCGGCGTTCACCATGAACCTGTCCATCAGACTATTTTCTTCCCATTGGTAACATTACTGGGCGCAACGCCGAATTTCTTTTTAAAGGCAGCACTAAAGTGTTGCAAAGAGGAATATCCGAGTTCGAAAGCGATCTCCGAAATGGGCTTTTTATTGTCCAACAAATCTGTCCTGGCCATTTCCAGCCGAACTGCTGACAGGTATTCAAATGCAGTCATGTTAAAGATCTCCTTAAACCCACGCTTCAACTTGAACTCATTAATACCGGCATTCCGGGAAAGTTCCGTAAGGGTTGGGGGACATTCCATATGCTTAACCAGGTAGTCCCGGGCAAATAGAATACGTTCTTTGTCGTATTCCTTTTTTACATACAGGGACTTGGAGGGAACCGATTTATCAAACGATTCGGCCTGCAATACGAGCATCTCTATTGCCTTTGAGAAAAAGAACATTCTTTTCAATGGATCTGAATATTTGCAATTCAACACTGCCCCTATGCACTGCTGAAGGTTCAGTTCTATGTTCAGGTTTGAGTGGGAAAAAGCAATGGATTTACCAGCCCCGATCAGATCAGCGAAACGTTTTAAGGCATCATTGCCCTCAGCAGCAATGTCAAAAAAAGATTTTTTGGACAACTGGATAAGGAATGACCTCATCTTCAACTCCTCCACTTTCATTTTCCCTTCCGCTTCCTTGCCGTAAAACATATTGTGCTGGTTGGAGGATAGCTCAAAGGCCCCCGGTATATCGTTATGTGCAATGGATAGCTTTCCCTGCAAATTAAAACACATGGTAATCATCTCTACATCCCCTTTCCAGTCAAGGACGATGGGACGATTAAATTCAGATTCGGAGTGGGTCATTTTGATGCCATCAAAGAACCATTGGGTGGCTTTAACGCTCCCAAAAGGCAAAGCCATATCCATGGCTTCCATACGGAAGCCTGGTGTTTCCAGATCACCAGCAGTGAAACCAGTGTTCACCAATTTATTGCCTTCCTTATTTTTTACTTCAAATGCCATTGCTCCGTTACATATAAGTTTTGCTCCTTTTAGTACAAGTCGACCGTTTACGGCAGGACTACTTTTGCATGGCGGAAATAAAATAAAGATAATTAAATGTCAAACCTTAAAAAAATAAGACAAATGTTAGAAGTAAAAGGCAATGGGCATATGGTTGCCCGGGAAATCAAAGTGAGTTCATTCATACGCCTTCACTTATCGGGTAAAGGATTGATTGAACTCTATCCGTCCAGCGAAGAAAAAGTAGTCATTGAAACAGACGAAAACCTACAGGAATATTTCAATGCACAAAACTCCGGCCGCACATTGTATGTATCAGCAGTATCAATGCTAAGGACCATTGTACCATCCATCTGCATCATCAAGGTATTCATAAGGCAATTGGACACCCTGTATATCCGTAATGAACATGCAGATACTGTTTGCCCCCAGGAGATCAATCTACCCTACCCCATTGAAATCAAGGTACAAAGCCTGGGTAATACCCAATTAAATATAGTTGCACCTTCCATCAGGATATTAAACCAGTCCGTTGGTGACCTCTCCATAAAAGGAAAGTGCGGCGCTTTACAAATTAAAAACCAAAGCGAAGGAAACTTCGACTCCACGGCCATGATAGCCGACGAGGTTTCTATCAAAAACATGGCGGAAGGAAACGTCGAATTGTTTGCCACCCATCTCATCACCATCAACCATTTTGGAGAAGGGCATGTTCATTATGCGGGGAATGCCGTCGTAAAAGACGTAAAACAATGTGGAAAAGGAGAAATAATACATATATAGTCATGAATAATACAATACACTGCGTACAATCTAAAGATGGAACCACGATCGGTTATCGCCAATTGGGGTCCGGCCCAGGATTAGTACTGCTGCATGGAGCCATGGAATCTGGTCTGAGCCACCTGCAACTGGCCGAAGCCCTCTCAGGCGACTTTACCGTCTACCTACCTGACCGTCGCGGCCGGGGGCTTAGTGGCCCCTACAGCAAGGATTATCAAATTGACAATGACGTGGAAGATATGGAGGCGATCCTGGCCCAAACTGGCGCTCAAAATGTCTTTGGCATCAGTGCAGGCGCCCTTATATGGCTCAATGCCGCCCTCACCCTTCCGGGTATCCGCAAAGCCGCATTATACGAACCAGCCTTACCGGTGAACGGCTCCATATCAACGGCTTTCCTGAAGCGCTATGCCCAGGAATTGGCTCAAGGCAAGACAGCAGCTGCCCTGGTGACTGCCATGAAAGGCGCACAAATGGGTCCACCGATATTCAACCTGATGCCCCGCTGGCTATTAGAACGACTCTCGGATAGGATGATGAAAAAAGAAGACAAGAAGGCAAAAAATGGGGAAATCACCATGCGGGCTCTTGCGCCCACGTTATACTATGATTTTACCCTCGTCGCCGGATCCGAAGGGATGACGGAGCGCTACAATACCATTGAGGTGGATACTTTGTTGCTTGGCGGAAGTAAGAGTCCCCAATACCTGAAATCCGCACTAAATACCTTAGCGCTGCTTTTGCCCCATGTCAGGCGAGTGGAGTTCCCAGGGCTTGATCACAGTGGAGCGGGCAATACCGATCGGGGAGGTAAACCCGGTCTGGTAGCGGCGGAGCTGAGAGGGTTTTTCATATGAGAGGTCATCTTTTCGTCCTGTCTTCGTAGATGCCGATCATCAGAAGCCACGCGCCTGAAATGAGGAAGGCGAATAAAACAACGATTCCAATAGCAGCCACGTAAAACCCAGCGCTATATCCAAGAATAATGAAAATGGCGCCGACAACTTCAGCGAGGTAACAGATGGTCCCCCCAGCAAGACGAGGCAAATTCAATCCGACAGAACTCATACCCGTTTTGATGGCTATCACATAACCCCGGATGAAGATGGTGGTGGCAATGAGCCAGAGCAGGAGCCACTCAAAACCGAGCGCGCCCAGGTATTGGTTGCCGATAAGGGCCAGGCAACTTGCCATAAAAATGGCAGAGAAGCCTGAAAGCATGTTAATGGCCCGGTTCTTATGTGTAGTGTTTTGGATAATGATCTCATGATTGATCGACATAGCGACGAAAATCAGGCCTGCAAGCGCGGCTGCGCCACCGCCCACCATCACAAAAAAGTTACTCCATTGTTCTGGCATAAAAATATTTTTCCCTCATCCTAATGTAAGCTATTGAAGTTAATTTTTAATATTGTATCACTGTTTATGAACGTTGATTCCATCTTATCCAGTATTTCCCAGCGTGCGGAGCGCTCTCCATCAGAAACCGAACTATTTATATCCGTTCTGGAAACGAAGACTGTCAAAAAAAAGGATTTCCTGATCAGGGCCGGTGACATATGCAGGTATGATTATTTTGTAAACCAAGGCTGCCTGAAAATCTGCTACACTGACGGCAAAGGCCTTGAATACGTGACAAAATTTGCCATAGAAAATTGGTGGGTGGTGGAGATAGAAAGCTTCCTGCATTTAACACCGTGTTTTTTCTCCTACCAAGCCCTTGAAGATACCGAGCTATTGAGCATCAGTAAGGCAAATTATGATTTATTAATCGACCGGATCCCCGCTTATCAGAAATTCACCATTCAAAGATGGCAAAACAGTTTTGTTGCCTTGCAAAACCGGTTTATTCAAAGTAATTCATTTACCGCTTTAGAAATGTATGAGGGCTTTAAACAGAAATACCCTGATCTTGATCAACGTATTTCTTTGCGGTTAACCGCGTCTTACCTTGGTACAAGGCTGGACGACAGAAGCTGACCTGATTGAGGGCGACAGAATGAACGCCGATTCCATGACCAGAAACCGAGGGATTTCCCTATTATCGCTGGACGTAATTTCTTTGAGAAAGGAATTAATTGATTATTACCTCCGTTATGGTTTCAAGCTAACGGGGAAGAAATTCGGATTCCCGGCAGATAATCAATTCGGTAGCCGGCCATTGACCTCACTCGAACTGGTAGAATTAAGGAAACAGCTCTGAGCGTCAAAGCACTTATGCGGGATGAAATGTTTTTGCAATGGCTCCTCCCGGAAATACCTTTGTATCCACCAACTTCAGGTAAAGCGGCGTTGCAAGACCGCTGAAGATCGATAACCCCGAGCCCAAAGCCACAGGATGGATGCCCAGGTGGTATTCATCAATGAGCCCCGTTGCTATGAGGCTCTGCATAAATCCAGCACCGCCAAGGGCTACGATAGGCTTCCCATCCCCCTCTTTGAGCTTTTGTATAACCTCGGTCAGATCGCCGTTGAAAACCGTAGTTTCTGCCCAGGATGCCTCCGCCGGTGACTCACCCTCCTTATGTGGAATCCCCTTGTATCCTGATTTGGTAAATACCGCCTTGGGGATGTCGTTCATAGGCACAGCAAAAGGTCCCGTCGCCGTCGGCCAGTAAGGCGACATATTCTCAAAGGATTTCCTACCCATGATAATCAATCCCGCCTGGGTTAGCTCCCCCACACTCCAAGCCTGTGACTCCGGGTCACCTGTCTTGAACACCCATTCATTCTTTCCATTAGCGTCACTTACAAAACCGTCGAGTGACATCGACATCTTCATGATTAACTTTCTCATAATTAAGCTTTTTTGTCGGCAACCAATGTGTTTAAGTATTCGTTCAGGTATTCCATTGTTGAAGCAGTACCCTCTTTGAAGCCTCTGGCCACCATCATTTCAAGGACTTCAAGATCATCGAATATCTTTTCGATGTGAACCACAGTTATATCTTTATCCTGCTTGAAGGAGGTCTTGGTCAGTGAAAAGCGATCATGGAGCGTGTTACCGTATTCATCGGAGAATGAATTCCTCCCAGTGAAGCTGGTTTGGGGGTCAATCTCCAGGAATTCAACCTTAGACCAATGGTATTGATTATCGGGAGAGATCATGGCCATTAGTGAACGGCCTCCTACACGAAAGTCCATTTCCTTAAAATGGGCCCTATAAGGCTTGGGAGCTGTCCACTGGACTATCATTTCCGGTTTTGTAAAGGCGTCCCAGACGAGATCAACATCGGCGGCAAATTCACGCGTAATGAAAATGGTTTTCGCATCCTTGTCAACGATAAAATCAAATAGCAAATTCATTTTTTCTTATTTTTTAGCGTGAACAATAATTGATCAAGATTCTGGAATCTTTCCTCGATAATCTTCCGGAACTGGTCTAGCCAGATATCGATTTCTTTCATCTTCTCGATTTTAAGTTCATAAAAGATTTCCCTACCCTCCTGCTTTTGAGCCAGAAGGTCACATTCCGACAGGATACGCAAATGTTTGGATATAGATTGCCTGGTAATATCGAAGTGCTCGGCAATGCCATTCGGGGTCATTGCCTGCACAGCGATCAGCACCAGGATCGCTCGTCGGGTAGGGTCTGCAATGGCTTGAAAAATGTCTCTTCTCATAGTGTAAGCCGTCCGGTCATCTACATGCGCAACCGATCGGCTTCACAAATATACGCAACCGATCGGCTTCGCAAAATTTATTTTTCGCCTTTGTTTTAAATTTGAACATGCCAGGCGAACTCATTGAAATTACAGATGGGAATATTGAAGGATTGCAATCCTTGGTTGGTGAATCCAAGCGACTTGGTTATCATTTTGTAGAAAAAACAATTGATGACTGGTATAGTGGGGCGAACAAGTTTGATAAGCTAGGAGAAAATCTATGGGGATTATTTATTGGAAATGATCTGATAGGTATCGGAGGACTGAATGTAGATCCCTATACCCTCGCACCCAAGGTAGGGAGGGTGCGACACCTGTATATTCAGGAGGCCCAACGCCGGAAAGGTTATGCGACTTTGATCATGAATAAAATAATCGGGGAAGCTGGTTATCATTTCACCGTATTGCGATTATTCACAGATAATGAAGTCGCTTATGCCTTTTATGAAAAATTGGGGTTTAAGCAAACCCAGGGGTATAAAGCAAGCCATTTTATAACGTTGTCAGGTCTACCCTAGCCTCTTTTTTTGATTGGGGCTGCCCCTTCAAAATAAATTTTCGAAGCCGATCGGTTGCATATATATTTGTAATCAATTGGCTTCTTAAACCTAACCGCTATATGAAAAAATGGCTCCTCGCCGGCTTTTACCTGATCATCGGTTTGCAGGCGATCTCCCAAACCACCTATTCATCCGCGGTAAAGAATTTCATTGATTACGATTCCTCGGCTATTGCCTTTACCCATTGCAAGCTCGCCGATGTCAAACAGCTAAAGGTGCTGGAAGACCAAACGGTGATCGTCCGCAACGGCTTGATAACTGCGGTCGATGATAGCAAAAAACTTTCCGTCCCTCCAGGGGTTACCACTATAGACCTGACCGGGAAATCCCTATTGCCAGGTTTCGTCCTCGTGCATGAACACATGTATTATGCTGCCTACCCATCTGATTTCAGCTATTTGAATCTCAAGCAATTGCCCGTCACCTTCCCCAAACTGTACCTAGCCTGCGGCGCCACCATGATTCGTACCGCTGGAAGCATTGAGCCCTATTCTGACCTGAACCTCAAAAGGGATATAGATCAGGGAAAGATTCTAGGGCCAGCAATGGATGTGACTGCCCCCTATATGGAGGGAAAAGGCAGCATCTTCCCTCAGATGCATGAATTGAGCGGCCCTGCCGAGGCTAAGGCCTTTGTGGACTTCTGGGCCAGCCAGGGCTGCACCTCTTTCAAAGGATACATGTTCATCGATAAGCCTTCACTCAAAGCTGCCATAGACGAGGCCCATGCCAAAGGGCTAAAAGTCACTGGCCATTTATGTGCCGTTACCTATCGCGAGGCCGCGGAGATGGGTATTGACCAGTTGGAACATGGTTTTTCTGTGTCCACCGATTTTGTTCCCCATAAAAAGGAGAATGCCTGTCCACTATATGTGCCCCCCATCGGATCGGCGGATTCACCGTATGTAAAGGACCTGATCCGATTCCTCATTGATAAAAGAGTGACCGTAACATCCACCCTTGCCGTACTCTACAACATGACTACCCTGGATACTACGATCCGCCCCGAGGTACTGGAGGCCATGGCGCCAGATACCCGGGATATGTTCCTGACGCACTACAACAAAATGCGCAATCCCTTCGGCAACAAAGCCATGCTGGAGGAAATGAAAATAGAAAAGCAGTTTTCAGACGCCGGTGGTCTCTTGGCCGTAGGCACTGATCCCACCGGCAGCGGTGCTACCCTCGCGGGATACGGCTCACAGCAGTCCATCGAACTGCTAACGAACGCGGGGTTCAGCCCCATAGAAGCTATTCGCATTGCCACCTACAACGGCGCAAAGGCCCTGGGACTGGATAACAAGATCGGCTCCATCGAAGTCGGTAAGGCCGCCGACTTGGTGGTTATCGATGGCGATATTTCTCAGGATATCAAGAACATCCGGAAGATCATCTGGGTGTTTAAGGATGGGGTTGGCTTTAATGCTCAAAGGATATTCAGTTCGGTTAAAGGACAAGTAGGGAAATATTAAGGGCGCAAAGGGAGCTATTCCAATGCTGAAGCCTAAGCCTCCGGTTTCCAATTATGATGGAAAACCTCACCATTGCCGATATTGCGTGGGCAAAAATCCTGTTAGGCTTTTGAACGTTCTGATAAATTGGCTTTGATCAGAAAATCCGCATTCGTATGCTACGCTCGAAAGCGCAATATCATCTCCTTTTAACAGTAACAACGCCTTCTCAATATTTGATTGGACCGCCCTTGTTAGCCAGATTCAGGAGTGATACATTGATCGATGATGGCGAGTATTCATCAGGTGAGCGCAATTCCTTAAAGATACTCAGCATCAGAAATCGGCCATCGGGAGTTGCTGTCATTGCCGAAAAGAGGTCGCTTTCAGGTATTAGATTGTTTTGGAAAAAAAGAGGCTCAATTTCTACATGAATGTGCCTCGAATGTTCAGCGATATTAATAACCTGGTGCGGCTCACCGGACTGATAGCAGGTTAGCTTTCCAGCCAGGCGTTCATGCAGCCCGCTTCAATAAGGTCGATCTGGCGCTAAAGCATTTCGACTTTGATCTTTTCGATGCTTCACCTGGCGGAAGGCTGAAATTCAATTAACACCTTCTACTTGGCGTGCTATCCGGCGCAGGTTGGAAATGCTTCCTACCGCATCAATGATACAGTGCCCGTTTGGATCAAATACTTATGGGTTAATGGGTCCTGGAATTGAATTTCCCATATATAAGCCCCTGGAGGCTGCAATTGTTGCTGAAGGGTCCCATCCCAACCCTGGTTGGCGTCACTTGTTTGAAACACTAGGTTACCCCATCGGTTATAGACCTTGAAAAAAGCAATCTTTTGAGGCGTGGAGGGAGGAATTCTGAAAACATCGTTTATCCCGTCCCCATTAGGGGTGAATGCTCCAGGCATTTTCAAGAGATAATAGACCATGACTGTTTGGAAAGCGTTTGCGGTACAGCCATCCGCCCCGGTCACCCGCAGTTGATAAGTTGTCGTAGCGCGGGGAGCAGCCTGCGGCATCGCCATTGTAGGATCACTCAGCCCAGTAGATGGAGTCCATTGGTAAGTGGCAATGCTTCCTGTGATTCCTGGAGATAACACCGTGGAAGATCCCGGGACCAGGATCAAGGTATCAGGGGAAAAAACAATTCCTGGCCTTGGATTCACCAGCATAATTATTTGATTACCCGAAGACACCTGACTCGTACAGCTAAGGCTGCTGGTCATTAAGCAACGAATAAGGTCCCCATTTGACAAAGCATTATCCACCAAGGTATCACCCGTTGCAATTGGCATTCCATTGATGAGCCATTGGTAGGTCGGACCGGAGCCCCCACCAATACCAGCGGCTATAAAATCTACAGTATCCCCGGAACAAATGTTGGAGGCCGAAGAAGAGATGGATACAGCCGGATAAGCAGAATCAACTACCTGCACGTCCATCAAGACTGCGCTGGCCGAATCCGCAGCCCGACAAGCCGGATGGTCAATGACCAGGCAGGCCAGTGTGTCCCCGGATGAAAGCTGGTTGCTCGCATAAGTCAAGCTGTCCCCTCCCACCGGTTTACTATCCATTGTCCACTGATAAGAGGGAGCAGTCAACACAGAAGCCACGCTTGCCTTAAAGCTGACGGACGCTCCTTTACAAATCGGATCAGCGGAAGGTTGAATCGTCACATAAAAAGGATCCGGATCTAAAGAAACAAGCGCTTGCTGAAGGATGATCAAATTGGAAGGAGCCGATGAGTTACAAATTCCCTGGAACGGGTTTACCAGGCAGTCCACCGTATCTATAGCATGGGTGGATGGATAAGAAAAAACAGAGCTATCAGCTCCCACATCCACCCCATTGACCTGCCACTGATAAACAGGAGAGGAACCTGCATTGGCAGCTACTGCCCTAAAGGTTACCACACTATCAGGACAAACCGTGGTGACACTGGAAGTAATGCTGACAGAGGGAGCAGTCGAACTACTCACCTGCATGACTATGTAATTTGACACTACCGTATCAGCAGGAGCACAGGCGGGATCGGTTATGGCCAAACAACGAATCGTGTCACCAGAAACCAGGTGACTATTGATATATCCCGGGCTGTCAATTCCGACTTGCTTTCCATTGAGCAACCATTGACACGACGGATTTGTCAGACCCTGGCCGACCAATGCCATAAATGACGCACTGTCTCCCCCGCAAACTGGGTTCGCCGAAACAGAAATCACCACTGAATCCACAGGAGGCGCACTCGACACATGCCCATTCAATACGTACAACACCCCATCTTTATGGTCAAAACTGAATTCGATTACGTTTTCATCACTGATGTTCCCCGTGCTATTTGAATACGGAAATAACTGGTCGCTGACCACACTACCAGCATTCATATCGAGTGCAAATAAATGATTCTTCTGACAAACCGTTCCGATACCTTCCAGCCCTACAAAAACATACCTCCCCATCGCCTCATCTATAGTATAACATCCATAAGCCGGAATAGACATAGCAGGCAGTACCTTAATCGGATATTGAGTGCCGGAACTAATCCCGATTGAATCAAATTCAGTATTACTTGGGGACTGGACAATACCATACAACTTTCCCGTTACATCATCATAAGCAATATCTGAAAAGTTACCGGAGGGATTCGTATAAAGGACATTCCCATTGGACGCATTAATCACCATTAAATGAACACCCTGTGCAAAATAACGGTGATGCTTGGTGTCGAAGGCACTCCCACTAAAGGACTGGGCGTTGAGGGGTGTATGATTAAGGATGTGCACGGCTCCAGTAATAGGATCAACACAGCAGAAATATGTGGAGAATGAACTTGGCGTTTCCTGAAGGTACAATCCATACAGCGTATCCGTCGCATTATCATATTGAAGCCCAAACACATTTTCCAATCCAGTAGCAGAGGTCGGACAAACCACCGAATAAAGTACCGCCCCCGTCACCGCATCCAGCGTATATAAATTGTAAGGGGGAGCCCCCGTGGTGTTACCCTGGAAAAAAAATCGCCGGTGATTTTGGTCGTAAGTGGCAGTGTTGGTGATCCAGGTAACACCAGGAATATGATCAAGCCTATTGACCGAAAGGGTCGTGTAATTTAAAGTAGCCAAATATTCATTCTGGGCGCTGGCTTTTAAGGTGGCAGCTGTCGCGACACCTATAACAAGCAAGCAGGTATGGTAATATTTTCTCACCAGCGTGACTATTTTGGCCGTCGACTTCAGGTCAACTACCCCCATTATCTAAGTTAATGTGCTGCCTACAATTGTAAAAGGCTTTAATGCTTGAAAAGTTTCCAATTCCCTTCAGATACTACTTCAACCTGACCATCAACGAACTTTATGGCCGTCTGATCGTCAATAACATACACCGGTACCGGCAACTTCGAGGCCCATTTTTCTGCATTGGCCATGGCCGCAGCCTCGTGACCCTCGGCATCCAGATGAGGGATAATGGAACCGGATCTTTCCGCTGATCGGGTTCCAAGCTTACCGGGCGCCAAATGGAAAAGGGTATATGCCAGTAGGAACAAACAAGGCGTTACACATGGTAATGGGTTTGCCCAAAAGGTCCACCAGCGCGTTTTGAATAGTTGTGTTGCTGATACCGCTGGAAGTAAGAAGAAGCTTCATCATGTTACGTCAACTGATTTTCTAAAAACTAGTTCTCACTGGTCCCTTGACTCAGGCTTTTGTAATAAGCCTGTACTACATAAAAGGCCTTCTTCTTTTTTCCATTATGCCCGATAAGCCCCTTATTGTTCCAACCCTCCTGATATACAGGGTTGTTTCTTTTGGGGGACCGGAAATCGGCCAGGATCCAAGGCGATAAACCGACAAAACTCGCCGGCATCCGTCGCATCATGGCCACCTGTTCCCTAAAATACCACTCCTGCCATTCCTCGCTCCAGCGGGTAAGGCTGTCAGCGTGGAAACCGGCAAGGGCTTCCGCCCCTGTTTCACTAATAAAAAATGGTTTGTCGTAGGGGACTGACCATTGCGCGTCCCGGCAGCTTGCCGGGGTTCCCCCATACCAACCCAGGTATTCGTTGAATGCGACCAGGTCCACATATTGCCCCAGGGGATCGTCTACCACATTCTTTCCATTGTTATGGTCATATTCCAGGGCCGCAGAAATCAGACGGGAGGAATCCAACCCTTTGGCCGAAGTGATAAGGGTGTGCATGAATTCCGTCCTGACCGCGCTGACAGGGGTTTCATTCCCAACGGACCAGATAATGATGCTCGCGCGGTTATGATCCCTGGTGATCTCCTCTTTTAGCTGCTGCTGGGCTTTTGCAAGGACTTCATTGCTGCCGAAATGGATTGTCCAGTATACAGGGATCTCCGACCAGACTAAAATACCCAGGGAATCAGCCATTCGGGTCATGGATTCGTCATGGGGATAATGGGCCAGGCGAACCATATTGCAACCCAGTTCTTTGGCCCACCCCAGCAACTGAGCGGCATCCGACTGACTATAAGCCCGCCGCCTTTCCTGGGGAATTTCCTCGTGTATGCAGATGCCCCGCATAAAAAGCGGTTTACCGTTTAGTAGCAAATGGGCGCCACTTACGGTGATTGTTCGAAAGCCTATTTTTTCTTCTGTTCTATCAGCTCCAGCGCTTATAATCACCCGGTACCTTTTAGGGTTTTCCGGAGACCATCGTTGCAGTCCTTTTGCCTGTAAGTTTATCGCAGCCAGGTTGTCCTCTACAGGGAAAGACCGTTTCAAGTGCAATTCAGGTATTTCCAAAGTGACGCTTTCAGCGCTGGCGTTATTCAGCCGCACCCATCCGCGGATAACATCTGTAGTTGTGTCAGTTCCTGAAGCGCCGGCCTCGTTACCTTTGGAAGGCCCTTGGAGCGACACAAAATAATCTTCTATAAATTCCCGGGGCACTTCAACAAGTCTTACACTGCGCGTAATCCCCCCATAGTTCCACCAGTCCGTATTCAGTGTAGGAACTTCATCGGCGTAACGTTTGTTGTCCACCTTGACTATTAAGTTGTTCCCCGTGGGCTTCAACACACCATCCGGGATTTCAAAATCAAAAGGAGTGAATCCGCCCAGGTGGCTGCCCAGCTTTTTGCCGTTCAGGTAAACATCCGCCCTGTAATTGACCGCCCCAAAATAGAGAAACACCCGGTCGGATGCTGACTTTAGCGTAAAGTCAAACGTTTTTTTATACCAAATAGTCCCTTCGTAATACAGCCACTTTGGATCCTGGGAATTCCAGTCGCCGGGGACCTTTAATACGTGCTTGTCCGTAAAGCCAAATTCCTTCTTGTCTGACTTGCTGACTGGCACATCTGTCGTCCAATAAGCGTTTGGGTCATTTTCAGCCATTTCCTTGTACCTGTAGTCGTAGAACCCGGTTTCATAAGGATCGGCTATGTACTGCCAGTTACCGTCCAGGCTAATAGTCGAACGGTTCGGAATATTGGTAATTAGTGGGGATTGGGCATCTGTATGCTGAACAGTGATTAACAAAAGCGATAGGAAAAAAAGTAATCGCAAGTCCATCTGAGGTATGTATATTTCCATCCAAACATACAAAATCTATGAAAAAGCCCAAAGACTGCCTGGATATGAAGGAAATCAGAGAAATGATTGATACCATTGACAAAGGAATCATATCCCAACTCGGCCTTCGGTATGAATACGTCAAAGCCGCTGCTCAGTTCAAGACAAATGAGCAGGCAGTAAAAGCACCGGAAAGATTTGCGGCAATGCTTACCCAACGAAGGCTATGGGCCGAAGAAAACAACCTCAATCCTGATGTTATTGAAAAAGTCTATCGCGACCTGGTCAATTACTTCATTTCACAGGAATTGGATCATTACCGAACTACATCAAACACCCAATAAGTAGCGGAATTACCCTTAGCAGTCAGTGGAACCTGCATCCCTTCAATAGTTGGTTTGGAGGATTCAGTAATCACCCTATTAGGGTGCTCCGGATTATTAAAATCCGCCATTGTTTGGGCATACGCACAATAGCTCGTAGTGCATCGTACATTTTTAATGTTAAGCTTACTGAAATCGACATGCTCCACCATGTCCTTGTTATCAAAATTCAATATGATCACAACAAACTTGTTTTTCTCCATATTCCATCCCGCCTGGACCAAGGTATTTCCCTCAGAACCTACCTTCTCTACCTTTACCGGCAAAGACAGCTTTGCTAGCTCAAGAAACCGGAAAGCCTTTCCTGGAGCACTAACAAAAACATTTTCCTTCGTAACGTTAAGGAGGTTTTCTCCATAGGAATTTATATAAGCCCAGTAGTTCGCGAAGATAAAATCACCCCCCAGATTCTGGAACTTAATGTAATTTTTTATGCCGCTCATACCATGAGCCCAACGTACTGTCTTATCCACGGAGGGTTCATCACTATCTTCTATCTGATGATTTAAACCATCCACACCTTTATCATTTTTAGCTTCCAAGGGAAAGGTAGTCTCCGTATCACACATAGTGATGTGGGTGCCATGGACCTTATTATAGGCCCTGATAATATTTAGGGCTCTTTGGTATTCCGCAAAAGGCAGGTCTTCCCGCTTATTAACCACATCTATATATGGACCAGCAATGTCCAGCATCTCCTTAAGTTTGGGTCCATAAATGAAATAGGCACCCATTATAATTTTGATACGGGGATCGACCTTCTTCATGGCCTTTGAAAATTCAACACATTTATAGGCGTAGGCAAAAGCGTCAAACTTTCGGTAAGGCTCATTGTCCATTTCCCAATACTTAACATTAAAAGGCTTCTCATAGCCAACGCTACTGCGTAACTGATTTGTGGGGGCATTGCAGAAGGAAACCCACTCCGCAGCATTATCAGCCGTATTGAGCATCACGGCCACGTCCAATACAGGTTTAGCCCCTGTAAGTTTACAAAGGTTCAGGAACTCCACGGTACCAATATCCTGGACAACATCCCCACCTCCATCGGATAATGCCCCAAAAATCATTTTCCGTTTCTGTTTATCCCCGATACCGTCCTTCCATAAGTAGGTGGAAGCGAAACATCCTCCAGGAAAACGAATAGTTCCCACAGGTACACTATCCCTTATAGCTGCCACCACATCCTTTCGCCAGCCCAGGACATTATCAGCAGGCATCAAAGAAAGCAAATCCATATTTAGCTTTGATCCAGCATGCAGCTTAATGGCAAAAGTTCCCCGTCCTTGGTAATCAAATGCAGGTAAAATGGCCTGGTAATTTTTGAAATATCCCGTATTCACCGTAACAACCTGCTCTGACAAGGGTTTAGTGAAATCCCCTTCCTTGAATAGACAGATCGATATAGTTACACTCTTTTTTGTTACACTATCAGCCGTAAATTCTTGTAAATTATTGAGTAGACCTTCAAAATGGTAAACCACACCCCTTCGCAGATAAATGCTATCCTGGCAAAATAAAATATCGGTAGTATGCGACTTATTAAAAATCTTAACAGACCGCTTACCATGACCTGGGAACGGCCAGGTTCCATCGAAAATTTCCATCCGACTTACGGTGTCATCCGTATCTTTATGTAAATACCATTTTGCCGCTTCGTAACCACTGTGCCACCATGTAGCCTTTTTTGTATCTACATTTGCCAGCAAACCACCTCCCGCATAATCACCCAGTACCGCATCGTTCTCCTCGAAGCTTCTGTTGTATAATAACTCCGCCCACATATTATCCGTAGACCGGCCCCATCCTAATTCCAGAAAACTGCTATACAGTAATGGGCTTACCGGTTTATTCACAATAACGCTATCTTTTACATAGTAGGTATTTTGTCCAAATGAAATATGGAACAGCAATAATAGGCAGAAGAAGCTTACAATATTTTTACGAATCATACGAAGCACTACTTAGATGATTCGACGAATATAGAATAATGGAATAGGAAAAAGGTGCACAACCGATTGCGCGTAATTAGACGCCGAGCTGGCGTTCAGGGAAATCATGGGTGCTGATATACAAAAAGGGTGGCTCAAAAATAATTTGAGCCACCCTCATATGGGTTGCTTAATTAAAAGTGGTTAGTGAGGCTAATAAATCCACCGCCAATACCATCTGACAGAGAAGTCAGGCTACCGCCGGTACCATCGGACAAACCGGATAGTCCCTCGCCAATACCATCGGATAGGTTAGTGAGTGCACCACCTGGTCCAACCGCGATACCTATAGCGTTAGCTATTGCGCTTAAACCACCGGAGCCTCCATTTACTGCGATAAGTTCCGCATCTTTCAAGGGTACAAATAGGTGTAAATCATTCATTTTAAATAGGTTTTAATTTGTAAAAAATGATTAAATGTTGAATACGAACATAATTAAGGCATGAGATTCTATCAAACCCGTACACGAATAAATTATAGCCTAAAGCTATAATTTAAGTAAACCTATGACCAGGTACACCCCAGCATGGGCCTTGCCCCACTCGGTCTGGGTCCTCATGGACTCAGACCGAGTGCCTAATCAATTAAGGGATTTCCGGTAGGCCAGTGGCGATAAACTGGTTTTGTTTTTGAATAATTTAGTAAACGATTGCGGGTGTTCAAAACCCAGTGCATAGGCAATTTCACTAATTGAAAAATCCGTAACAGAGAGCTTTTCTTTGGCCTTTTCAATCAACTTGTCGTGTATGAGCTGCTGTGTATTTTGTCCGGTCAGTACCTTAAGTAAACCCCGCAGATAATTTGGCGATACATTCAGTGCTTCGGAAATGTATTGAACCGTAGGCAACCCTTTTGTTACCAGTTCGTCACTACCGAAATAATCCTCCAGTAATGTCTCCAGCCTATCCAGAAGCTGATGATTGGACTTTTCTCTTGTAATAAATTGCCGGTGGTAAAAACGATCTGCATAGCTCAGCAAACCCTCAATCTGTGAAATGATAATCTGTTTGCTGAAACGATCCATGTTTGCATGATATTCCTGCTGGATATTTTGAAAGATACGGATGAGCTTTCCTTCTTCTTTCGCTGAAAGGAATAAGGACTCATGAACGGAGTAGTCCCAGAAATCATATTTCCTGATGGATTTAGCCAAGGATGTATTCCACATAAAATCAGGATGAATCAGGAGTAGCCATCCAGACTGGGTTGTTTCCTGTTCACTGTCTATTGAAAGACTCAATAACTGGTTAGGTGCTACAAAGGAAAGAATACCTTCATTAAAGTCATATGGTTGCTGACCGTATCTAAAGTTGATGTGCTTTGAATAGGATACCCTTTTCAGGCCAATAGCATAGAAGTCGTAACACCAGGTCATCGTTTGTTTTTCCACGACATGCTTCACCATCTTAATTTCGGTCACACTGAGCAGTGGATGTTCCGGCGCAGGAAGACGCCGGAACTGGTGAAACTCACTGATGGTTTTAATCCGCTTCATATTTTCCATCCTCCTTTCTGATTTCCAGTACAATCTTACCCCGAACGTGCTTTGATTCCAGTTCAACATGCGCCTCAGCCGCCTTTTCCATCGGGTAAACCTTACTGATAACAATGCGTACTTTACCTTCCTCTATTAATTTTGCAATATCGGTTAATGATGGCGCAACATCAAGCTGCCGCCTGATCATTTTGGCTTCAGCATGCTTGTTCCCTAGTTTTTCTAGAATCGCTTCGCTAAACGGATACGGCAACTGTACGCTCACAAACCTACCGTGTTCTTTTAACGCCCCTGCCATCATCATCCTGGCGTCTTCATTAAATACGGGTGAGGCGTCAAACACTACGTCGATATGATGCAGCAAGCCGGCGAAATTTTCATCATTATAATCAATTACTTCATCTGCACCAAGTTGCCTCAAAAATTCAAAGTTGGATTTTGAGGCGGCGCCAATTACGTAGGCACCTTTTGCTTTGGCAAATTGCAACGCCAGGCTGCCGATTCCGCCGGCCGCGCCATGTATCAGCACCCTTTGGCCCGCACCTACCTGCCCAAGATCCATGCCGTTCCAGGCCATCAATGCGCAGGATGGAATGGCACCCGCTTCATTAAAGCTAACATTGTTCGGCATGATGGCAAACTGGTTGGCTTTAGCGGCAATGAACTCCGCATAGGTGCCACTTAAAAAATTGGGGATGCCATACACTTTATCCCCTTTCTTAAAGCCAATAACCTCACTGCCAATTTCAGCTATTTCACCAGCTCCATCCAGGCCAAGCCCCAATGGCAATTTCAGGAACGGTTTCAAAATTTCATTTCCACCCTGCCGGACAACGTAATCTGCCGGATTAACCCCACTGGCGTACATTTTAACCAGGATCTCGTCCGGCTGGGCTAGCGGGCGTTCCACTTCTTCTATTTTCATCACTTCGGGTCCCCCAAATTCATGGATTCTTATTGCTTTCATTTTGTCTACTTTTGTTTATTAGACAAAGATGAGGGCAAATTCGTGGGGCGATTACGCCAAAACGCTGTTTGACTTAGCCTAAAAAAGGTGGGATGCTCAATGGAGGAGGGTGTTTTTCTCCCCCGATCACTCCCTTAAAAGCGTTTAACTTTCCATAAATATCGCTACCTATGACACGTATCCTCCTAATCGCCAACAAAAACTGGGAAGTCGAACCGATTCTGAATGCCATTCTCAACGCACAAATCAGGGACCCCCAACTGCCACTACCGGATACATTAAATTACCCCTGGAACTTTGCACCCGGCACAGCCCAGCCAAGGGCCATCTGGTCTTCCCTATCCAAAGCAACGGTCGAATTATGGTGTGTCCAGGACATCATGGACCTCAAATGGAATTCCTCCAGCTCCCAGGGCAAACACGAGGACTTGCCCAAGATCCTCAAATATTCCCAGGATCAACCCAGTCTCGTTATTGCGCTGGGCACCGCCTCCTCTCCAACAGCGGACAATATCAATGGTTGTGTCGTGATGGGATCTAATGTGTTCATCCATAATTACCATCCCAATGGCTCAAACCCACAGAGCCAGTGGGATGATCCGGCTCACTTTGACAAATTAGTTACATCATCCGTAAAGGACAATGCCTTCGCCTTTCAGAACAGCACCCTCCAATCTGCTCAAAAAAGCCTATTGCGTCCCTTTCTGCACCCCTCGGAGAAAATTACATTGCTCATCAATAAAAACTATGTAGCCGTGGGCTCCGTCAATATCACGAACTATGCTGAGTATAGTTTAGCAGACTCCGCGGCCATGGAAGCATTCAAAAAAGCAGGCATCTCCGTGCCCGCTGGATCTGTAGAAACAACCCACGGCGTTATTCGGTTGATGTGTGATGCTCCATTTATGTTTATGTCAGGAATCACAGATCGATTCCAACATTTTGATGATGACGTAGATGGTAAAGACTCAGATGGGAACGTTAAAACAACCGCGCAGAATTATACGGCGGCTTTCAACATTGGTGTGGTGCTAAGTATTGTGCTGCCTACGATTGTACAAAGCGCTTAACAGCACAGTTAGTTATGTTCGGCCCTGATAGTTACAGGGCCGAACGTATTATCCCAATGACTTATGCTACCAAACATAGCTATCAAATAAAACCGCACATGATCTCATGCTCTGCAATTAATAGAAAATAAACGTTTTTGTTTAAACAATATAGTGCATAAGCCCTTTAATCGACATCGCTCGCCTCTAAGCATATTGCAATTTTTCAGTCTAAAAATCGGATAATTTCCGATTTTCTATCACCTTATTTACATATATTTGTCGAATATTGTATAAATAATCGGAATAAAACCGATTATTTATACTAAAAATGACATTATTAGACCTACAAGAAGCCTTAAGCGCCTTTGAGGAAGAACCTATTACCAGACAGATGATGATGGGCATTCTTAAAGATTATAAGCGACCCAATGACAAGATCAGTGAGCTGCTTGCAAGCAACATGTTGTTGCCTATTAAGAAAGGCATCTATCAACCAGGATCACAGATGCGACTAAAGGGACCTCATCCCTTTTTGATAGCCAATGTGATATATGGCCCGAGTTATGTGTCTATGGATTCAGCAATGTCTTATTGGGGTATGATCCCAGAGCGTGTTTTTGAGACCAGCTCCATTACCACCCTACTGAATAAGCAGTATGATACACCTTCCGGAAGGTTTGTCTACGCTAGGATGGATCTTCCCTATTATACATTCGGGATACAAAGGGTTAAACTCAGCGAACGTCAGGCCGTTCTTATAGCCAGCCCTGAGAAGGCATTATGCGACAAAATAATAACCACGTCGGGAATGATGCTTAGAAGTCAAAAGCAGACCATGGCTTTGTTATTAGATGATTTGCGCATTAGTTCTGAATGGCTCCAAAAGTTGTCAACGGATATTATTCGTCGTTGGGCGTCTGCGGCACCTAAGAAGACTTCAATAGAAATGCTGGCTCAAACACTTGATAATTCAAAGTCATGATTAAAGAATGGATGGCGGAATATGCGCCTCAAAACATCGCAGACGCCGAAAAAGTGCTAAGGGAAATCATGCAAGAAATAGCCCTAGCTGGGCTCCAACGTAGTGGCTTTTTTGAAAAGGCGGCCTTTTATGAAGGAACCGCACTCAGGATTTTCTATAATTTAGACCGCTTCTCTGAAGACCTTGATTTTTCTCTCCTCGTCCAAGATCCTGGATTTTCTATAGCGTTTTATCTGGAAGGCATGAAGCGAGAATTCGAGGCGCTTGGGATACAAATAGCCATCAACGAAAAAGAAAAAAATAAAAAAAACGCCATTGACTCGGCATTTTTAAAAGCCGATACCGTCTGGAAGGAATTATTGCTGAAAGATATTATCAACCAAGAAAGCATTGGAATGCGTCCAGATATTAAGATCAAGCTGGAAGTTGATACCAACCCACCTTTAGGATTCTCCACAGAAGACAAGCTATTACTTCGTCCATTTTCCTTTTATACCAGATGTTATACCCTGTCCGACCTTTTTGCTGGCAAGATGCATGCTCTCTTATTCCGAAAATGGAAAAATAGGGTAAAAGGGCGGGACTGGTATGACTTTGAATGGTACCTTAGAAGGGGCACCCCATTACATCTGTCCCATTTCCTGCGACGCGCTCAGGATAGTGGTGACTGGACTATCGATGCAATCACAGCTACTCAGTTTATGGATCTTTTGCATCAACGGATCGACGCGCTATCAATAGAACGAGCCAAAGCGGATGTTCGACCTTTTGTAAAAGATGCAAAGCGCCTGAGTATCTGGTCAAAGGCTTATTTCCATGATCTTGCGGATAAGTTAATAATAGATCTGAACTGAAGTTCATGGTCCTCTAATTATAAACCCATCTTATAAAAACATGCTACCCACAAAACAAGCTTATGACAAAAAGATATAGGTTACAGTTGAAGACATACGCTTATTTAAGACAGCGGTTCTCTAATATTTGCCCGTCATGTGACCTAATACCCCGTATTCTGAACACAATTAGGATCCGTTAAGGTCTGGGTCTGGGGGATAGGCGCCACCCTCCTGTAATCACCATATGGAATGTCTTGAATGGCCGTATAATTCGAGGCACGAACAATATCCCACTTCAGCCTGTTGAGGTCAAAAAAGCGATCGCCTTCAAATGCCAGCTCCTTCCGTCTTTCCTGAATAATATCCAATGTCAATTGCGTACCCCCATCCGTATAGTTTAGTGAAGGATCTCGTTGGGCTACCAGGGCGTTTAGGAATGCCCTTGAGGCATTGGGATCAGATGCCACCGATGCTTCGGCGGCAATTAAATAGACGTCACTGAGGCGAAGGACCTTGGAATTGTCCTTCTGTTGGGCGTTGACGGCATTAGGGTATTTATATACGTATCCATTGCCGTCTATCAGTAAGCCCCGGACATCGGTTGGAGAATAAAGGGCTACGAGGTCACTTGAGCAAAGCAGATCACCATAGACCTGCGGACTATATTGGGCATCGACGCCATTGCTCCCGTTATTATTTATCTTGTCCTGGGTAACTTCAAACAAGGTTTCCACGAAATCCGTCCTTGGGGTGGAGTTAGCCCAAAAGGCAAGGTAATTGGCACCCCCATTGCCCGGCGTCAGCAAAGTAAAACCACTGTTATTGATCACATCCTCTGCCAGGGGCAACGCATCCGCGCTGTCTCCCATATACATATATACTTTTGCGAGTAATCCCTCTCCGGCATAATGACTGAACTGTGAAGAATTCGTATAAAGGGTCATCAAGGTATCTGCCCCCTGTAGATCTTTAACGATCTGGGAGAATACCTGGCTGACGGTGCTCCTGGCCGGCTTGTCGTAGGGAGCCGAGCTGAGGACGAGGGGAACGCCAGGAGAAGATGGATCATCGGTATAGGGTTTGGCATAGAAGTCGACCAGATAGAAATAGGTCAATGCCCGGATGGCCAAGGCTTCTCCCTTATATTCATTCACATTGACATCGGGCGACAGGGTGTCATTGATGATATTGTTGCAACGAAGGATCACCGTATAGGCGTCCGCCCAAGTACCTGTAACAGTGGCATCCTGGACTGTCACTGAATAGGTGTATTGGGGAATATAATAACCGTAGTTGTTGGGATTGATAAACACATTGTCTGCCATCAGGTCCCCGATGATGGGTAAGCTTGCCCCCCAAAGGTTAACCGATTTCAGCCCGGAATAAACGCCTTGCAGGGCGGTTTGCATGCCGCCTTCCGTGCTTAGCGCCTGCCCTGGGGAAGTAGAGTCGAGCGGTGAGGATTGCAGAAAATTCTTTGAACAGGAGCTGATCAGAATTAGGACTGCCAGCCATAAAAGCGATGGTTTATTTAGAGTGGATGTTTTCATAATACTTTTTTTTAAGGAATTAGAACCCCAGTTTCAGGCCCGCAGAAATTGTTTTGGGAATGAATACCTCCAGATTCGTCGTACTCGTTATCCCTTGTTCAGGATCGTAGGGCAGGTTCTTATCTTTTACCAGTGTCCAAATATTAGTACCCCTTACATAGAGCCCCAGATCGCGGATATGCCATTTTGCAGATATTGTTTTAGGGATGGTGTATCCCAGTTCCAGGTTCCGTAGCCGGATATAGTCGCCTTTGTATAGGAAACGGGTTGAGTTTCCATTGGAATTAGATGTATTGTACGCTACGAACTTGGGGACATTTGTCTTTTGTCCGGGGGTCTGCCACGCTTGCGTCTCGACGGACAACTCGTTTGAGTTATAGGAGTATCCGTCGCTTTCGAGATAGTAAGCCCAGGAATCGTACACGTAATTGCCAAAGTTATAGTAAAACATGAAAGACAGGTTGAACCCATCATAGGTGAATGTATTGGTCACACCTCCGAAATATTTGGGAGAGGCCGAATACTTCGATACGGGAGAGGCGCTGTTAAAATCGCTGGTGGTCTCTTTCTTCGTCCCGTCTGTATACCAAAGGGGATTCCCGTTGGAGGGATCCACACCCGCCCATTGTCTGAGGTAATAGGTCTGTATGTCCTGTCCCTGGCTGATCAGGAAATACCCATTAGGAACGGATTGACCCTGATAGAGCTGGGTTACCCTGTTTACGTTGTGGGAAAAATTGGCGCTGATCTTCCAACTAAAATGCTTGGTCAGAATCGGCGTACCCCCAAGCGCAAGCTCTATTCCCTTATTGGTCATGCTCCCTATATTCTCATTCTGGTAAGGATAACCCCCTGTAGGAGGAAGGGGGACCTGTACCAACAAATTCGATGTCTTGCGACTATAGTAGTCCACAGTTCCGGTTATCCGGTCTTTCAAAAGACCGAAGTCCAGACCGGCATCGAAAGGAAGGTTCTTTTCCCAAGTCAGATTGGGATTACCGAGGTTATTCGGACCGCTCCCCGGGCCTTCGTTATAGTGGAAGCTACCCGGCGACGTGATATAAGGATCCGTTCCATAACCATAAGTTGCCAAGGAGGTGTAGTCTCCGATCCCGCTGGAATTTCCATTGGCTCCATAAGAAGTCCGGAGTTTTAAAAGACTGATGATCCGGGAGTGATTAAGGAAATTCTCGTTGTTCAAATTCCATGAGGCACCGACCGAATAGAAATCGCCATACCGGTCATTTGCCCCGAATTTAGACGAGCCATCCCTGCGAACACTGGCGCCAATGATATACTTATCCTTGATATTCAAGTCCCCGAAAGCGAATAAGGAGACAACGGAATAACCAGAGGGAAGCGCAAAGGCAACGGTTGGTGAAGCACCCACCGCCGCGTAGGTCAGGGAGGGAATATCGGGTAGTACTGTATTGGTGGTACTAAGCGAATAATATTTGTAAAGGTTGGATTCATACCCTGCCTTGGCATCCAGGGTTATATCCTTTGCTTTGTTGAGGGCCGTGTTATATTCCAACGTATTGGTCCATATCCAATTGAAGACACGTGTGTAGGCCGACGAAGCCAGGCCATCGGTACTTGTCCCGTCGCCGTAAGCCGGATTATTATAATTGTTTTCTTCCAAATCCAGGAATTCGGCGCCAAACAGGCTGGTTACCGTAAAATGCTTGAGGAACCTCACTTCTCCGGAGACATTTCCACGGAGATTAAGCTGGCCAAGGCGGAAATGGTCCAGCTTGGCTATAGCGAGCGGATTGTATTGGGCGCTGATCCCAGTGGGCGAAAACTCGGGCGAGTTATAATTAATGGTACCGTCCGGATTGTAAGGATGGAGACTGGGCAACAAGAAAAAGGCCGCCCCCACGGGATTGGCAAATGCGCCCCCATTACTGGGGGTGAGCTGGTATCCATAACCTCCAGTGAGATTGGAATTGAGCGTAAACCAGTCCGTTGCCTTATGGGTTACCGCCAGATCCCCGTTCCAGCGCCGGAAATCGGTGGCAATCGTAGTACCCGTCTGATGGAAATAACCCCCGGAAGCATATACGGTTGTTTTATCATTTCCCCCGCTCAAGCTCAGGTTATATTGTTCCTGGGAGCCCTTACGGGTAACCTCATTGATCCAATCGGTATTTTGTCCGTTCCCATATAACAATTGAGTTGCCATTGTAGTATCGGCAGCACCCACAGTAAGGCCTGCATTGACTAACCCTATACGGGTCATAGTAAACAACTGATCCGAGGTCATCGGTCTGTTATTATTGTTTCGGTACGCAAAGCTGTTTTGCCCGACCTCCGTACTGAAATTAAAATGGGTTTGGCCGGCCCGTCCCTTTTTGGTGGTGACTATGATCACCCCATTGGCTGCCCTTGACCCATACCTGGAGGCCGCCTCAGCGTCCTTCAGCACAGAGATATTATCAATATCGTCTGGGTTCAGCAACGATAAGGGGTTTGATGTGGTCGTCATGGTGGACAAGTCATCCGTGGTGACAATGACCCCGTCAATGACCCAGAGAGGGCTCGACCCAGCGCTAATCGAGCCGATCCCGCGGATACGTATATCCTGGGAAGACCCCGGCGCTCCTGATGCTGCCACTGACTGCAAACCGGGGACTTCTCCCTGCAACATTTTATCCACGGAAGTAAAGGGCTTGTTTTCCACCTCCCCACCTTTCACGGTGGAGACGGCTCCTGTCAAATCACTTTTCTTTTCTGTTCCATAGGCTACCACGACTACCTCCTGTAAATTGGTTGCCTTCGCCTTTAAGACAACAGAGAGCGGCTTGCCGTTGATCTGTATGGTTACCGAAACGAAATTAACAGATGAGATGACCAGGGACCTGACAGAGGCGGGAACTGAAAGACTGAATTCACCCCTTGCATCAGTCACCGTCCCGACGGTGGACCTGTCAATTAACACGGAAGCATTCTGAATGGGATTTCCATTCTCATCCGTAACCCGGCCAGTTATTGTCCGTGATTGGGCAAACGAATGGAGGGCCAACAATAAGGCCCCGACAAACAGTGGCAAAATTTTCCTCATGAGCAGTCCTTTATAGGTGAGTCAATATATATCGAGATCTGTAGGCAAAAATTACTTGAGCACGTACCAGAAAACCCAGTCAGCAGCAGCTTGTTAATGCTTATATCCTAATATTCTAAATACAGCATTCTTTGTCGGCATTTCTTATGAACTCCATTTGAAGATAAACATTTATCGAATTACTTTAACTATATCCCCTGATTTTTTGGCGCCCTTTTTCCTCCACGTTAGCTATTACATCTTATTGGGGCTTTGTCTGAGGAAGTAAACTTTTCAAGTAGTCTTCCTGCTGGGAAAAATGAGCTGCGGGGCAGTAGCAATGGAATTTTTAAGATCTCTGGTTTGGGACGCATAAACTATACCTGAAGGTGTAGTCAGCCGTCTATCTTAGGTACGCTTAAAAGTAAGATATCCTTATCTTGAATGAAAGGGCAGATTGCGACAAAGAAAGGGGTGGCTGCGATAAAGTATCCGCCAGCGCCGCTCCCTGTGCGTTAGACGGATTGCGCGTGCTTATTCCTCAAACTTTTTACAAAGCTCCTGAACCACCCCATAAAGCACACTGAAAAGACTTTAATTACGCTTGTCCTCAATCAAATAGTTACAGATAAAATGATCAAGAAGAAACGGTAAATACGCGCCCAAAACTGCAAAGCAATTCATCAGGGACCGCTTAAACAACAAAAGCAACAGCGGCAAGAAATTTTAAAGACGACTACTAATTGATTTTCAATTAATTGCAGCCCGTTCTTAGTGGCCGGAACAGGAACGGGAGTACTGCTATATCTTTCAGTATATTAATCACTTATGCGGCCACATATTTTGATACCCTACACTTTGGAGGGGTGAATGAATTTTATCTTAGTGCTTGTCAATTTGTGATTTTGCCCTTCTAGTATTCTAGTATTATTTATACCGCCCCGTGGTCAACGTGAGGAAAAACTTTGACGGATTATCCGGCCTTGTACAAAGTGAATGGAAAAAAGATTCGGTTTGTGGTGCGGCTGCCGAACTTCTACTTTTTAAGATTATTTGCAAAAAATTTTGGAAACCGTTCGGTTGCGCATATATTTGCAACCGAACGGCTGCGGATACAAAATCAATTTCGCCAGTCTTGGTTTGGTTTCGGTTATATGGGTTTCCGGCGATCTAATCGGGACGAAAGAACTAGTTGCAAGATGAATTTTTGTATGGTCAATAAAATTCAAAATAATTTTTAAAACGTTTTATGAAAAGAGAATTTAAAGGATCTAGCGTCCAAAAACCGTTATTAATACTTGCTATGCTTTTATTTTCAATATTTAAGTCAAACGGGCAACAGAGTAAACCCGCCTACAGTGGCTTCGTGCCTGTCAATGGCATTAAAGTTTATTACGAAGTATATGGTGAGGGCAAACCTATTGTTTTGCTGCATGGTGCTTTTTATACCATCCAGATGAACTGGGGACAATTAATACCGGAATTATCAAAAACAAGAAAAGTAATTGCGATTGAATTACAGGGACATGGGCATACACCGTTCTCAGACAGAAAATTTGACTTTGTTACGCTGGCAAGTGATGTGGAAGGAGTAATGGATTACCTAAAGATTGACAGTGCTGATGTTGCAGGATATAGCATGGGTGGCTCCGTCGCTTACCAGCTGACAATACAAAGCCCTAAAAGAGTAAGAAAATTAGTGATCATTTCTTCTACTTATAAAAGTAGTGGCTGGCGGCCCGAAGTAACTAATGCATTTAAAAATTTCAAGCCCGAATTTTTTACGAATTCTCCTATGAAAGCGGCATATGATGCTGTGGCACCTGACAAAACAAAATGGACAAAGTTTTTGGAACAGATGTTTGCGTTTGCCGGGTCCTCATTCGATATGGGCGACTCTAATATTGCGAAAATTACTTCGCCGGTATTGCTCATCTCGGGGGACAATGATGGGCTGGATAAAATTGAGCTGGTAAAAACGTATCAACTGTTAGGAGGTGCTGTATCTGCTGATTTGGGACCGATGCCCAAATCGCATTTGGCCATTGTTCCTTCGCAGGGGCATGTCAGCCTGATGATGCAGACGAAAACAATATTAGGTTATCTGGATGGCTTTTTAAAGTGACCATAATCGCATCTGGCAGAAAAACATTTGATATTTTTGCCTCCTTTAGGCGCGATAAGCCTTCAATTCCCTGAAGCTTACTTAGCTTTTATGGTCGTCTTGGACAGGGAGTCAGGTCTGGCAAAATGGTTATCTATCTTTTGCAGAACTAATTTTGCCAGTCTAAACAGGAGATAAGCAAAGATCGGTGCAGCGATCAAATCCAAGGTATAATGAATATGCTGCACCAACAACAACGACGCTACTATTATCGTCGCAATAATTCCAATGAACTTGTCCATTTTGTTTTCCAGACATAGAGTTGCCAGCACAATTATGGAGGTATGTCCGGAGAAAAAAAGATCCTTAGTAACTATATGTTGCCCGTAAAATAAATTAGTTAACGGGTCACTTATAATGATTATGCCCCTCGGTGGATTCAGAGGCACGAGGCTTATCGTTATCAACCGAACGACGGTAACAAAGAGTAGCGACCAAGTATAATTAATATAGATAGTGGGATTTTTGATGGCGCGGATAAGGAGGAATATGCCCATACCCCAAACAAGTATAAAAATAGCCAATGAGACGTTATGGGCGGGAATGATAGACAACAGAGGGTCATTTAAGGTAACTCCGTTTCTTTTTTCAATATGGTTAAAAAAGGAGGGCAAAAACCCAAAAGTGGAAAAGAGTAGAAGAGAGCCAATTATCATTTGCGCTCTTTGTGTCGGCGATTTCCAGGCTTTAATCCAGCGGTTGTCCAAAGGTAATGTCATTGAATAGTTAAATACAATTTGGGATGCAAAAGTAGGGAGAAGGATTGAAACCTGTACCCCAATAGCCATTTACGTAATTTTCCATAACTTTGAAAAAAATGGCGTTTTCCACCCTTGGTTTATCCCCTTTTCTATTAAAGGCCATCGAGGACCAGCAATACAAGGCCCCCACGCCCATTCAGGAACAGGCAATTCCGGCTCTGATGGGTGGTAAGGACATTCTCGCAATCTCCAAAACAGGATCCGGTAAAACAGCGGGTTATATTTTGCCTATCCTCGAGAAGCTCCAGGTTAAGGCGGTTAAAAGCGAGCGCAACGTTCGCGTACTGGTGGTGGTTCCTACCAGGGAGTTGGCCATTCAGGTCAATGATTCATTTAAAGCCTTTAGCATTTATCTTCCTTATACAGTGAAAACGATGGCCGTTTATGGTGGCGTTTCCATCAATCCACAGATGATGAAATTGCATGGCACAGATGTGCTGATTGCTACACCTGGAAGATTATTGGACTTAGTGGATTCCAAAGCCGTTTATCTTTCTGAAGTAGACATATTAGTGCTGGACGAAGCTGATAAAATACTGAATTTGGGTTTCCAGGAAGAGATGGAAAAGATCTTTGAACTGCTACCCAGAAGAAGACAAAGCGTTTTATTATCTGCCACCCTAAGCAACGACGTTAATGCCATTCAGGCCCACCTTTTGGATCAACCTGTCGTGATCGATATTGTAGAAGAACCTGAAAATATTGACCTGATTACTCAACTGGCCTATAACGTATCCCCCGAAAAAAAGGGCCCATTCTTGCGGCATCTGATCGAACATTACCAGATGGAACAAGTATTGGTATTTACATCAGCCATCAGGACGGCAGATAATCTGGTTGGAAAACTATTAAAAAATAGCATCCAGGCGGCATCATTGCATGGTCATTTGAGCCAGACAGGCAGAATAAAGACGCTCCAAAAGTTCAAGGCGGGAAAGCTGCGCGTACTGGTTGCTTCAGATCTGGCTTCGCGGGGATTAGATATTCCTTATTTACCTTTTGTGATCAACTATGAGTTGCCGCGTTCACCCAAAGATTATATACATCGGATCGGCAGGACAGGTAGAGCAGGAGCTCAGGGTACGGCAATTTCTTTAATTTGTCCAGAGGACATGCATCATTTCGGAATTATTCAGAAAAAAATGGGGAAGAAGGTTGAGATAAGGGAGAGTGAGGGGCTGGTGTAATTGGATTACAAACAAAGCTAAGGCGGGTGTTTAGTTTTTTTATTGTAATTTAAAGAATAACCGATCTCATGGACCAGATAATCGATCGAGAGGGCTGGCTGGTTGAGCTTTTGGAGAGCGCCCGACAAAATTCAGCTGAAGATCTCATTATCGCTCAAAAAGAGATCAAAGCGGACGTCTTATTCATTCCCGAGAATATGGAAGATGGCTGGTTTGCGGGCAGGCGGTTGATCTTCCTAAATTGCGTCTTCAGTAATTGGTCAGCATTGGACGACAAACTCTTTCCCAAAGGGGTAATACTTAAGGATTGCATTTTTGAGAGACAGCTAAGCTTAAGATGTTCTGGCAATCTTCTATTAGAAGGCCATAATCAATTCAGAAGCGAAACAACCATAAAAACTTATGCATCACTTGAAATAAAAGATGTGGCTGTATTGACGTCCTTCGACATAGAAGGATTCAATTCTGATTCTGAAGTTCGACTGGTCGAGTTCAACGGGAAGAGTGCCCCGATTGCATCATTGACCATAAAAGGCTTATATGGAGGGCTAATGCTACACACTGTGAATGTCAGTAACATCCATTTCGCCAAAAGTACCATAAGCCTACTCGAATTATGGCACTTAAACATACCGGGGAACTTTAGTTTCGGCGGGTTGGATTGCCCACTGAAAGGGGAAGTCTTTCACAGCAAATTCGGAAAGATTCTCTTTCCTGAATTTTTACAACAACGCTTTGCAAAATTGAACTTCGAGGGTTGTGATATCGAAGAACTGCTTATCGCGTTAGAATGTTGCAAGGCCGTAACCTTCAATGTATGCGATATCGACCATGTCACCATTGGAGGAACTAATGAGAAAGATGATGCGTTGAGCTTTATCCTAATCCGTATCAGACATTTGTCGTTCCTGCCGCTGATGAACAATATAGGGAATATCCATTTCCAAGAAGTTAAAATGGACGAGTCAGATATACTGGAAATAGAACGGTGTAACCTGGGTAGGACCAGTTTTATCCTATGTAAGTTCTCTAAAGCTAAATTCATTTTTGCCAGCAGCAAGATGACAGAGATATTTATTGCAGATACGGATTTTCCCAAGTTATGCTATTATAGGGATCAAATTAGCCACACCCAGGCGCAGCTAGCTTTTGGACAGATCAGCACGGCTTTCCAGAGGCAGGGAGATACTGTGCGCGCATTGGAATACCAATCCAGGGAGATCGATGCGCATTATGAAACACTAAAATTTATCGATGAAGATTCTATGACCTTTAGCTTTACTAAGCTAAGCCTGTGGTTGAATAAATGGTCTAATGATTTTGGTCGAAACTGGGCAAGAGGCATTTTATTCTCGTTCTCGTTCGGTTTGATATTCTTCTATTTTCTGGTCCTTTCCTCTAAAGAGCACTATTGGGGCTTTTATTACGACAGCAGGATTATAAGTTCTTATCTAAAGTTTATGAATCCACTCCGGTTCTTTGATACGGAGAATCTCTTTAAGGTAAATAGCGATAAAGCCTATCTTACGTTGACACCTTTCAGTTATCTACTGGATTTCTTTTCCAGAATCATTATTGCTTATGGATTCTATCAAACAATCCAGGCATTCCGGCGTTATGGCCGAAGATCGTAATCATGCAGATCATTGCCCGGCGCGGAAAACTACAAGTTATCCGGGTTGATAATGGACCAGAATATTGTTCCTTAAATCTTGAAACATCAAGCTTCTAGTTGTATTTTGTAGTTAATTAGTCAGGCCAAGCCTGACTAATTAACTACGGAAGCACATGCTTGTCATCTATCCTCTATAGAAATTTCATTATTTTCCATATCATGACTTGTAAGGCTTATAAGTGCCCAGAATGGGAACAACACTTGCAGTGTTCCGCCGATTGGATATCAATTTGTTATACCGAAATTTCAGAAGCCCCTTTGCCTATTATCCGCCCAAATTCCGCGTTTTGTGCAGGTTCGATTCCGTGCCTCATCTCCTACCCTATGCAGTCCTGGGGACGATCTGCAATATTTTGCCCTCTGTATCTTCCAGGAAGGCATTACAGCTTTGTAGATAAGACTCCATATCCCCTCTATCATCCCCGTAAACATTTTCACTGAATTCATGTGCACGTTCCATCATCCTGATATAGACGACGGCATCAGATTGCCGGGTTAACCTTCGAAGGGCCCCTATATAATCATCCCGGTACACGGTTGGTATCATGATCTTGGACTCTCCTGCCGCCACCAGATCTGCATTCATCATTATCCGTGCGATCCTTCCGTTTCCGTCCAGGAATGGGTGCACCTCACTAATCAGGAACATCATAAACAAGGCCCTAGCGGTCGGCGAATTTATCACCTTATAAAAGTCAAAACCCTTCAGCAGTGTACCCTTTACCAGGCCATGCTCCACGAAACTCGTTTGGCCTGCGAAATTATCCCTGTCTTTAAACATGCCCGGCTGTTTCCCGAGCCGAGCCGACAGCAATACCTTATGCCTGTATTGCAATATTTCCAGCAAATGTTCTCCGGATTTAGGCACCACCTTCATTTCCTGACGGCTGGATACAATATTGTACGTGCCTAATATATCGTGTGAGTCTTCATTGCGAGCGGGCAATGGCTTCTGTGTCTCAATGATCTCCCGAGCTTCGGCCACTTCAAAGACTGTCCCCTCAATATAGTTGGAAAAATAGCTTTCATAAAACGCAAAGTTGGCAAAGGATGTGGGTGAGGTATTTTTATCCGGCCTGGTTTTGAACGTGTGTTGTTGTAGTGCGACAAAAAGCTGTTCAAGCAATACCATGCGCCCGGTATCGAAAGGAACACCCAGGGCTCTGGCTTTTGCAGCCGAGGAAGTGAGTATGGTCGAGTTATGGGTAGTCAGTAATGCCGAGATAATTTTATTGAGTTGCTCAAACTCCCTCTCCAGGGATAATTCGGGGGCAATCGTTCTTGCCTGGTCCCGGAGCTGATTGATTGCCCCCTCTCCGTTGACCCTTATAATGGATTCTAATTTTTCTTCGACGACGCGCCGGGGCAGTGTCTTTGATTGTGGCCCATCCCTTTTTGATATTTGAAGGTTTTCCAGGAATGCGCGAGCCTGCTGACCGAGATAAAGTTCACCCATAAACAGCCTATCGCCTTCTATTGGACCTTTTCCTTCCAGGAAATGTAAGGTGACGCCAGGCAAAGATATTTTCTTGGTATAGGTATATGTCAGGAAAAAATCGTCTGTCTCCGTTGGCTTTAACTCGAAGGCTGACCGGTGGCTGATGACCGCCTTAGAATAGTGACGCCCCAAGATAGTAAAGAGATTTCTCCTGATCAGTGTTTCCGGCGAAGCGTCCATTTTGCCGGAATAAAGGCGGGGGGCGATTTTCTTGATGAGCCCTTCTTTTTCCCATTTGGCTATTTGCCTGGAGAGGGTTTTATCTGTAAAAATGATCTCTTGCAGGTGTAGGGGGATATCTTTTTCCATGATGGCCTATTTAATAGGCAAATTTGGCATTATTTTTCCATTATACGGCCGTTTTTGAACATTTTATTCCAAAATAAAAAATTTGTCGAAAAGTTAGGTCAAAAATTTTCGAGTATAGCTATTAAAAAGAAATAAGTAGACAATTTCTTTCCATTATAAAGACATTCTGAATGATTTTCTTCCAGAATAGTGAATTCTAGCCCGACCCTATCACTGCATGGGTTGTGCAACGGGCTGGTGCACAATGCTCATCCCACTTCATGAAGGCCTACTTACGATAAATTAAAGCCCTAATGGACTTGCCGAGCATGTACTTCTTGGGCCTTCTTCCAATGCTTTTCAAGGTTATAGAAGGTGGCCAAACAGTTCTTGCATAATCACAAGGATTTCACCGACCTTTCCTGGAAGTTGACAAAGGCATCATTGCCGCTTTAGTGGCAAATTCCGCTCCGAATAAAGGCTTTAAAAGATATTTCCATTTTCGAAATTAAATTTCATTAAATGAAATTTATGCATACCTTTGCTCACAAGAACAGTTTATGGTAGTTATTAGCTACAGAACTATCCGAGAGTATACTGAACAGCATAAAGATGTAGAAGATCAGCTTAATAACTGGTATGTAATAGCAGAAAAGTCTGATTGGGCGAATTTCAATGAGTTGAGGCAAATATTTAGCTCAGTCGATGCAGTGGGCAATGACCTATATGTCTTTAATATTAAGGGCAACGACTATCGCTTAATCGTTCGCATTATATTCCGAGTTAGAACTATTTATATAAAGTTTGTTGGCACCCACAAGGAATATGATAAGGTTAATTTGGATAGCCTTTAATTTAGCTAATCAGCAGCTACTTACTGCATCAATAAAATAGTAGTCATGGCAAATCGTAAAATTAAGAATGAGGAAGATTATCATGCAACTATGAAGAAGGTGGATGCATTGATGAAAAAAGGGGAGACGAAAATAACTGGTGAAGAGGCTCAAACGCTCAGAGAACTGGCTTTATCAGCGCAGGAATACGAAAAAAGTATCTATACTATCCCCGCCCCTAAAACATTGGAAGGTTTAATCGAATTGAAGATGTATGAGCGTAAACTCAAACAAAAAGAGCTTGCTCAATTATTGGGCATTGGGGAACCAAAATTGTCTCAAATCATGAGCAGAAAACGTAAACCTGATGTCGCCTTTCTTAAGGCAGCTCATGAATACCTTGGTATCGACGGCAATATTTTGCTTGAGTATGCATAGCGCTTATTTGCATAAGTAAAGAATTGAACCGATTCTTCACCACCGAATAGTCATAGTCCTCGTCTTTTTGGTTGATGATCACCAGCACCTGAAGGTACTGCCGGTTTCCCATTCCGACCTCGTCTACGAAATTGGCCACCTTCGTCGGGGATCCAAAGCTAGACCCGTCCCGTCCCCCCTAACCTATGTCAAAAGCCCGTTAAGCAAAACGGCCTGATTAGGCTGAAAATTAGAAAATCGCTGTCCTAAAAAAGCATGCTTTCAGCTGATGCCTCCCACACTGGAAGCCTTCGGGTATAATACTCCCCTTTTTTAGGGCCAAAGGGTCAGGTTTCTAAGTTAAGATTTGGCAGTTTTTTATGGGTTATCAGGCTGCTTTTTGAATAGGTTCGTGGTAGCGTTTGTTGGGTGACTGCCTGGTGGTATGATGGGTCTTTTCGTTGTAATAGCCCATGTACTCCTCGATTCCCCGGTAAAGTTCAAAGCCATCCTCCATTGGGTTCAAGTACACGTAGTCGTATTTAAGGGATTTCCAGAACCGCTCAATCCAAATATTGTCTGTCGCCCGTCCTTTACCGTCCATAGAGACCTGGATGCCCGCCTGTTCTAGATATTGTAGCCAAGCGGCGCTAGTATACTGGGCTCCCTGATCGGAGTTGACGATTTCCGGCTTCCCAAATGTGGCAACGGCCTCTTGCAGGACCGCTTTACACCACTCGGCAGTCAGGGGGTTGCTCAGGCCTGTGGTCGGCAATCAGAAGTACACAATTTTTGGCAATTGGGAGTGCAGAACTTTTGGCAACAATGCGTGCATAATTTTTGGCAACAAGCGTACAGAACAGGGTCCAAAATTAGGAGACGGAGGTTAAGTCCTCAAAAATTG
>CAJCIQ010000010.1 GCA_903970475.1 Beijerinckiaceae bacterium | reverse complement strand
TAAATTTCTTGAGGCTTAAGGTTGCTAAAATTTCCGACCATTCCGTATCCTCCAACCGAAGGAACTGATCGAGTGCCGCTTTTATATCCGTGAAATTGTTTTTGTACATTTTATTTAATCAACTTGTTCAAATGTACACGCTTCCCGTCATCCGTGAGTAGGATCAACTACATAATCATTCATAAAATCATCCAGGTGTTTTAACCCTTTTTGAGCCAATTTATTCCTGTAGCGTTTAATGGAACTGAAATTTATCATTGATCGATTATCTTTCAAAAAACTAACCCATGAGAACATTTGGAATCCTGATTCTATTGTATTTCGTATCCCTAAACACCCTGGAAGCACAGACCTCACCCACCTCTGGCAATTTCCCCTCTTTTATTGCCATTTCTGACATACATCTCGACCCCACCAACACGGCCACCTGGGAGACCGCAGCAACCACCATCACCCAGATCGCGCAAGGAAAAAATGGCGGCACAAAACCCTCTTTCATCCTCTATCTCGGTGACCTTCCCGTCCATTCTGACCCTCGCTCATCCGCTCAAGTCGCCAATGCCATGAATGAGGCAGGCATTGCACTAAAAGGTCTCCGCGGAATTGCCGAACAAGCAAACATTCCCCTGCTATACCTTCCAGGTAACAACGACTCCTACACAGGAGACTATCATGTATTCGATACCGTCCTGTTCAAAAAAGACACGATCGACATGGATCGCTGGCCCGTCATCACGGGCAAAAATCCCCTCTCCCATCTGCATGATTCCATTATTGGCGATCAGTCTTTAATACAATTAGGATGCTACACCGCTTTTCCGCTTGGCAGGTCAGTTCCACTCGAAGTTATCGCCTTGAATACGGTCATATTCAGCCCACAACACAGCGACAGTGTGGGTATGTACTACAATTACAGCCAGCAACATCCAGAGATCAGACAACAAGACGCCGATAACGAGTTGGGATGGTTCTTTCAGCAACTGATGTACGCCCAGGACAAAGGTCTGCAAGTGGTGGTTGCCATGCATATTCCACCAGGCTTAGATGGCTATACAGGCGCCAATAGCCTCGGCACCGGGGGCAAATTAATGTGGGACAGCACCCTGCATTATCGGGCAGGTCATAGTGCCGAAGATCTCTTTGTCGCACTTCTTAACCATTATAAAGCCAATATCGTTGGCCTTATCGGAGGCCATACGCACCTGGATGGCATTCGCGTCGTCCTCGGAGATGCCAACACCCCCATATTACCTTATATCTCTGTGCCTGCCATCAGCACCGATCATGGCAACAATTCGTCCTTCAAGGTAGTGGAATTCGATCCCTCCCAAAAATTTGCCTTCACCAACTTCGTGACTTACTACCATCGAAACACAGACCCAATCATCCATTATGATTCCACCTATTCCTTTAACCAGGAATTTGAGAACACCGATGGTCTCCCTATCCTGGGTCGCATCCAGCAGATCTTCAGCGAAGACAAGGTAACGGGGAAAAGCCGCCTGTCCATATACCTGGACCGGATCTACACGACGAAGAACGGTCCGTCCTATGCGCTCTCGAATGATTCACAAGTGACGCTTTATATTAAAAGTCTGTATTATTAAGGTGGCCTTAGAAAATTTCCCTTGGGGCTCTGGCTTTTTAGGGGAGCCGAGGCGGCGCAAGCAGAAGGATTGCTAATCAGCAGTCCTTTAGTTATTTTAACGCTTAATAAAATGGTAAAAATAGCGATCGACTTGCTGGGCTTCGGGAATAGCTATATATTTATTTCAGCCAAATCCGCTCAGCTCATGAGAAAGACAATTACGCTATTCCTTTTGCTGGCCCTTTTCCGTCTTGAGGCAAAAGCGCAATCAATATTCGAAATAATTCCCCTACTTACCCGAGTGTATACTACTTCTATTGCTTACCAGAACTGCACCGGTTATTTCAATCCACACTATACGGCAGGCGTTTCCTTTGTATATCATCCCCTACCCTCCTGGGGTTTGCAGCTATCGCTTTCTGGTTCAAGTCCGACAACCTATTTGAACGACCCTGCCAATAACAGTGTCGCCGTAAATACCCGTTCGACGATCGGGATTAAACGACTATTAACCGGCATCAATTATTCACTTCCTTTAAAAGCTGTCCAACCCTTTATAGGAGGCCTTATCGGTTACACCATCGCCAATACCACTGGAGCGTACATGCCTTCTTCCTGCACGAGTTTTACTTACACCTGGCAGGCAGGAGTTGATTTCCGTATTAACAGGTTCTTGGGATGGAGGCTCATTGGTTCAATGATCAACATACCTCATGTTTCCAACAACTCCTCTTATTTTAACGTAGATAAGGCTGGTGATGGGTTTCCCTCTTTTGCCGTTGGCAATGCTTCTACCAGCAATATTATACAATGGGATATTGGATTGGGTGTTACTTTTTGTTTCGGGCCAAAAATGAAGTCAAAATAATGTCTGCCATTTGGGGTATCAACAAGGAAGATTTTTTAAGATAAAACAAGCAATACCTCCTTTACATCCCGGGAGGAGTCTTATTATATGACTTTGTGTTCCGGTGTAGGCGCCCCAAAAGACGCCAATTTTATCAATTTGCCGAAACCTATCCCGTGCCAAATTGTGGCAAGTTTTCCAACCCCTGCACACTAAAGACTTGCTTAATTTGTTGCACAAACCGCTCGAAAGGCTCAAGCTGGCTTACCCACGGCGGTACAACCACATAATTGAACCAATTCCTCTTCGGGCTGCTCCATAACGAGCAGCACTTTTTTTTAATCATCCTCTCGTTTTCCTAACAGCCCGGATTGAGTTCAGCCGCCCCGTCGCCCCCGACGCCCTACGACTAAGACATTCCATCTCGGAACGCTATATCAGGAATTTGCCTCATTTAGTAAACTTTCACAACAAAAACAACCACAAAACACTGCTGTCCAGCAGGTTACTTTTAGGCACGGATATTTCAAAAAAGTTGGTCAAAACACTTCGGCCACCAATCACAACCATCAAACAATCATGTTATGACTTCAAAAAAGGAAAATCTCCTTATATCCGATCCAAATCACCCGCGCCAGGGTTTTTCCAGGCGTCAATTCATCACCGGTGGATCCTCTCTTTTTGCAGGCTTACTACTGAGGAAATTCACTGCCGGAGCCCATACCGCAAGCCATGCTTTTGACCAAATATCAAGCTCCAGCATCCAACTCACTGTTAGAGAAAGCCTCCAAAACTGTCTCCAATCTTCACCGGCTCTATCACGATGGAGACATTATATATAAACGCAACCTTATAGGGGCTATTTACCCCTTTGACCTGGAATACTCGGAAAGCGGTTTTCGAACCGCTCACCTTAACGAGGTCATCTCAATGATATACAGACTGGACAAATGTTTCCAAAAAGAAAAAAGCGTACAAAATGGGGCTTATTCCATCTTGTACGCTAGAGAGGTCCCGAGCGGATTCGAACCGCTGTAAAAGGTTTTGCAGACCTCTGCCTAGCCACTCGGCCACAGGACCCTGTTAGGGGCTTCAATGGGGGTGACCCGAAGGTAACCAAAAGCCTTGCCAAGGAGCGCCTAAATGGCGCGTATGGATGCTTTGCCCTTGAAGGGCTGCAAAAATAGGACAAATCATTGATTCATAGAAAAAAAATGCGAATTTTGGGAATATGACCAGAATAGCCGAATCGGAATTGATCCTCAATGCCAGAGGAGCTATATATCACCTGGACCTCCGGCCGGAGGAACTGGCTCCCCTGATCATTACGGTGGGTGATCCAGACCGGGTGGGCGAGGTCAGTAAGTACTTTGATGAGCTGGAAAGCAAACACCACCACCGGGAATTTGTTACACATACAGGAAGGGTTGGCAAAACACGGCTTTCTGTGGTATCTACGGGTATAGGTACAGATAATATCGATATTGTTTTTAATGAACTGGATGCGTTGGTAAACATTGATTTTGAGACGCGCATGATCAAGGATCAGATCACCAGCCTTAAAATCGTTCGGGTAGGCACCTCGGGCTCCTTACAATCCGACGTGCCGGTGGACAGTTTCCTGGTATCAACACACGGGCTGGGACTGGACAATATGCTCCACTTTTATCGTCCCCAACCCAATGAGGAGGAAAGACAACTGGTACATTCCTTTAATACACATACCCAGTTGCAAGGACAGAGTCCGTATATCAGTGGCGCAGGCTCCTCCTTGCTCCGACATTTTGTAAAAGGATTTCATCAAGGTATAACGGTGACTTGCCCAGGGTTTTATGGCCCACAGGGAAGGGTTTTGCGGTTGGGATTGATGTATCCTGAACTGATTGATCGATTGGGAGATTTTAGGTTTGGATCCCATAGGATCACTAATTTTGAAATGGAGACAGCCGGCATATATGGTTTGGGTAAATTATTGGGTCACTCCTGCCTCAGCCTGAATGCCATCGTCGCCAATAGGGTGGAAAAAACATTCTCTAGAGACAATAAAACCGTCATGGAGAAGCTCATCCAACAAACGCTGGCCATATTAACCACTGAATTATGACGATTTCATTTTTCAAATACCAATCTACGGGTAACGATTTCATATTGATTGATAATCGGAAGGGAGAATATAGCGGACTTACTACGGATCAGGTAAAATTCCTTTGTGACCGCAGGTTCGGTATAGGAGCCGATGGATTAATGTTGTTGAGCGCAAAACAAGGCTATGATTTTGACATGGTCTACTTCAATGCGGACGGAAGAATCGGTAGCATGTGTGGTAACGGCGGACGCAGTATTGCTCAGTTTGCCCGTCAACTGGGTTTAATTGGGGAGGTCACTACGTTTAATGCCGTAGATGGAGAACATGCTGCTACTTTAGGCAAAGGGGGGTGGGTTAGATTGAAGATGAATCCTGTTCAGGAGGTTCAGCGAGCGGACGGTCATTTTATCCTGGATACGGGATCCCCCCATTACGTTCTGCCGGTAAACAACGTCCAAACCATAGACGTAGCAAAAGATGGAGCAGCCATCCGATATAGCCCCACTTTCGCAGAAAACGGTATTAATGTGAACTTCGTGCAAATGAATGGAGATGGAAGTATTCAGGTCCGTACCTATGAAAGAGGCGTCGAAGATGAGACCTATTCTTGCGGCACAGGCGTCACGGCTTCAGCCCTGGTGGGTGCGAAGGAAAACGGTCCTGGAAAAGTGGAGGTGCAGACCCTGGGAGGAAAGCTGTTGGTGGAATTTAACAAGGTGAGCGATCATGAATTTGAGGATATATGGCTTAGTGGCCCCGCGACCTTCGTTTTCAAAGGAGAAATTACCTTACCATAATGGTCCAATATTTCAAGAACGTCGGTGGACAAACCGTCGAGGTAGACAAACCTGAGAGTGCAACCTGGATTAACATCCTCCCACCTTTAAAACAGGAAGAATTTGTAGGATTGGCAGAAACCTTGGATATTCCAGTGGACTTTCTAACCGACTCCCTGGATATAGATGAAAGAAGCCGTTATGAAGTTGAAGATGGTGTGAAACTGATCGTCATCAATACGCCGGCTGAAAACAATTCTTTCAATGATAGTGATGCATACTACATCACTATACCCATTTGTGTTATTCTGACCCATGGTCAGGTCGTCACAGTTAATTCCTTTGAAAACGGAGCCATCAAAAAGTTCCTCAACACTTTCAAAAACAGGAATCCGGACAAGAAAAATATGATCGTGTTGAAGATCTTTGAAAAGGTCGTCCAGAATTATATGGAGTTCCTCAAAGAGATTAATCAGAAAAGGAACCAGTTAGAACAAAAGCTTTTCGATAACCGGGGTGGACAAGATTTGATTCAGTTGGTCAGGGTACAGAAAAGCCTGGTCTATTTTGTAACAGCATTAAGATCCAATGAAACCTTAATGGCCAGACTCTTACGCAGCCAAACCCTGTCTTTAAGTGAAGATGAAAAGGAGTTTCTGGAAGATCTCATTGTGGACAACGCCCAAGCCCTGGAAATGGCCAAGGTGTATACCAATATCCTGGCTAATTCAATGGAGGCCTATTCCAGTGTGGTGGCGACCAACCTTAACCGTATTCTGAAATGGCTTACGGGTATAGGTTTGGTCCTCTCATTACCCTTACTGGTTTGCGTGATCTTTTGCATGAAGGTCCCCCTACCCTTCGGCGATTCTCCGGCTGCCTGGTATGTCATCCCCTTGTTATCCCTGGTTGTATCCAGCCTGGTTTGCGGGTATTTTATCAAAAACAAATGGTTTTAAGTTGCATAACGTACGTGTATACGGGCTATTAATCGATGCTCAAAAGAGGGTATTGGTGGCCGATGAGTTGATCCGGGGAGCAAAAATCACCAAGTTTCCCGGCGGTGGTCTGGAGTTCGGAGAAGGCACCAGGGACTGTCTGAAACGAGAGTTCAAGGAAGAAATGAATTTGGATGTTTCCGTTGATGAACACCTATACACGACAGACTTCTTTCAAATGTCTGCCTTCAACCCAGATTACCAGATAATCTCCATATATTATTTTGTAACGGCTTTGGGTCCCATCACGGTACCCCTCAGGGAAGTGCCCTTCGATTTTGATGATCACCAAATGGAAATCTACCGGGAAACTGGCGAAACAGAAACCTTCCGATGGATACCCTGGGAGGAATTTGGAGAAGAAGTTATCACCCTTCCGATAGATAAGGTCGTCGCCGAGATTGTCCGCGGCCGAAGGCCCAGGTCATGACGCATCGCCGAGATCATCCGTGGCCGCAGGCCCAGGTTATGACGCATTGCCGAGATTGTCCGTGGCCGCAGGCCAAGGTCATGATCTACCCGAACCACTCGAACATTTCCGTAGGTGTAAGTGCTGCCTTGGCGCCAGCATCCAGATCCCGAAGCATGCGCCCCTCTTCCATTTGGATAAGCCTACCCCCATAATGATAGGCGTCTTTTAACTGATGCGTGATCAGTATGGCCGTCAGGCCATGCTCTTTGATAAGCCGGTCGGCCGTACCCAGCACTATTTGAGCGGAACGAGGATCGAGGGCGGCTGTGGGTTCGTCCAACAATAGGATATCGGTATGATCCATGACGCTCATGAGCAAAGTCAGGGCCTGACGCTGGCCTCCGGATAGGGAGCCCATAGGCTGATCTACTTTATTTTCTAAACCCATCCCTAAGGTGGCAATCCGATCGCGCACGACGCGTCTAAAATCAGGAGTCACGCCTATGCGTAATCCTTTGGAAGAAGTCCTCAAAGAAGCCAACCTGAAATTATCCAATATACTGAGGTCTGGTGCGGTTCCACTCAAGGGATTCTGAAATACCCTGGCTATCCAGCGACTACGTTTGTATTCAGGCAAGCGGGTGACCTCTTGCCCATCAAATCGAACAGCACCCTCCGATGGTTGCACAGAACCGGCAATGACATTGAGAAGGGTCGTCTTTCCCGAGCCATTGGCTCCAATCAAAACCAGGAACTGTCCTTTAGGTACTGACAATGAAATATTGCTGAGCGCGGAAACCGCGTTTGCCCCACCCTTATTAAACTGTTTTGATATGTTGACCAAATCGATCATAAAATGATTCACCAAAAAAATGATCCCAAATAATAACTCCAGGTCTAGTAACCCAAAATGGAGAACCCAAGAATTAAACCGTCCTTTTTAAAGGATCCTTCACAGGATTTAAGCCGTCTTCCGCAGCCTCCCCAACACCGGCGCCCCTACTATAGCCAACACAAACAAGGCAGTCACCAATTTGAGTAAATTAGGATCCACCCCTAAGGAAAGCGTAATGGCCAGTACAAACTGAAAAATAAGGGATCCGCAGATCACCATGAGCAACTGCAAGGCAATGGGTCGTATTCCAAACCATTGGATCAGGCGATCGGCGATCAGTACAGACCCCAGACCGGTAATCACGATTCCTATACCCATATTTATATCCGTGAAACTCTGGTACTGCGCTACCAGGAAGCCCCCCAGAGCCGTCAGGGCATTGGCTATGGCCAAGCCCATGATTTTCATCTTATCATTGTTGATGCCCAGGGCCCTGGTCATGGACTCGCTGTTACCCGTAGCTCGCATGGCTATGCCAAAATCAGTCCGAAGCAAAAACGACAAAAAAGCGACGAGCACCGAAACGACGAACACCGAAACGATCAACTCACTAAAGGAGTCAGAGGATGCGGCGGCGGACAAGTGCAACCAGGTGAAAATCCCGGATATATCAATCAAGGGCACGTTGGACCTACCCAGTATTACTAAATTCACCGAATACAAAGCCGTCATGACCAATATGCCAGAAAGCAATGCATCAATTTTCAATTTTGTATGAATCAACCCCGTCAGGCAACCGGCAATAGCACCAGCAATCAATACGACCGGAATGGCTACCATAACAGGCATATGATGCATCAGCAGGATAGCCGTCACCACCGCCCCTAAGGTATAACTGCCGTCAGTAGTAATGTCCGGGATCTGAAAGATTTTCATGGATATGAAAATGCCCAGTGCCACGGAAGAAAGGCATAGTCCCAGCAATACCGCAGAAAGATAGAATTCCATGAATTGGTCTTAGTGTTTACCCAAAGCCTCAAATATCGGTGGTATAGTCAGGTGAAACCTGGCGGCTGCATCTGGATTATATACGTGTTTGCGAACCATCACCAACTGCCAGTGTGTATCCGGAAAATTCCGGAAAGTTACGGCGCGGCCGGCAGCATGGGCGTCGGCCCTCCATTTCAAATACCTGGCCGCCTCCGCTCCGGATTGATAGCCCCATTGATACAGGTCTGCCCCATAAGCGGCCACTGCTCCCCTGGCCACCAGTCCTGCCTCTGAGGTAAAGATGGGCACCCCGGCCGTATTGCATGATTTGAGTATAGTCTCAAATGAAGCAAACACAGTATTATCCGGATTGGCAAAAAAAGCATCGATCCCCTTATGCAATAGGCTTTCCGTAACCAATTTTACATCAGCGCTGCTGTTGACTGGGAGATAAACCAGCGTTACGTGTAATTGATCGGCTAGCCCTTTTATCCTATTAAGCGCATCCACAGACTGAGGTTCAGATTGATTGTAGATCATGCCCACGGTCAACGGTCCCTTAGCCGGCTTCACGACACTGGAAATCAGGGAAAAAGAAGTGTCTATATAATCCAATTGTTCACCAACGCCAAAGAGATTTACAGGTGAACCGATGTCCCCCAGCTTCATCAGGGCCGGTGTAGGGCTAACCATCATGAAAACAGGAATGTCTTGCGTATTCTGTATAGCCGTAATGGTAGACAAGGATGGATTGGTCGCCATCAGATCTACCTTTTGAGCTATAAAATACTTGATGATCTGGGTCAAAGTTGGCGCATTTCCCTGGGCGTTGCGGTAGATGAGGTTCAGCGTGTGTTTTTCCTCCGAAAATCCACTATCCTTTAAAGCAGCCAAAAAGCCAACTTTAGCTTGGGCAATGGTATTGTCTTCAAAAGCATCGGCAAATCCAACAGTTGGTATATGGCTGTCTTTACGGGTGCAGGCTTGCAAAAACAAAAAAACAACCGAAAAGCAGCAGAAAAAAGTAGATTTCATATGAATAAATAACAATATATCTCAACAATCAATAATACCCCATTTGTCCAAAGTAGCCAGGGCGGGACTGAAGCCGACCCTAACCGTCGCCGGCAGCCCAAAATAATCACCCCAATATTAACGGCCAGATTAATCCAGAATCCCATAACCCAACCCAGGACCAACAATAAAGAAACCAGGGCTTCTTCATGGATATAACGCTGATACTTCAGCAGCACACAGGCCAAAAAGGCTACATTTCCAATCAGCGCTACCTGAGAAGCGCGTCTG
>CAJCIQ010000009.1 GCA_903970475.1 Beijerinckiaceae bacterium | reverse complement strand
CAACCGATTCAGTTGAAGTAATCAACAATTGATAACAAACCCTGTATAACCCCGGAGGCATCAGACCAGATGGATCTCCTGATGCTGATCCACCAGATAGGCTGGTAATAGGTTGAAGGTTCTGGTACTTTAAGGCATTCACTCCAGGCCGTATGGTCACCGAAGCAGAAGCTGCTGTAAAAAGCAATTGACCAGAACCGGATGATTTCACTGATACCTGGATCTTGGCGGTACAGGTAGACGTTCCCGAATAGCTTACACTCAGGTTCCAGAGTTGTGCCTTGGTATAGACCCCATCTGGGGGAACAAGAATATTAAAGGCAAATTGTCCTTTAACCGACTGTTGAAACAGCAGCAAACTAAAGGCAAGACATAAAGGAATCAACCGATTCATTTTCATTGGTGCCAATTGATATGATCAAAAAATCTTTACCCAGGTTGCCCTCCCCCAGTTGAATGGAGACAGTCCACCCGTACTATTTGCGATATAAGCTTTGCTGTATTGTAACCGGAACATTCCGCACTTGCCAACATTGAGTCCCAACTGATAGTTCTCACCCAGAAAATCCTGCTTTGGTTGCGTTACCCTATAGTCAGAGATCCCTGCGCCCAGGGTTACTTTCTTCCCTATATTGACGCCCAGGTTCTGGGTAAAAATCCAATAGATAAGTCCTGGTTGTTCCGTATACTGCACCTGGCTTTGGCTATTCCATATCCACCAGTTCATTGCATGTGTAAGGATAATATTTTGTGCATCGTAAGCCACAAATCCTGAGTCCGTTCCTTTATTAAAAAAGCGACTATACAATAGGCTGGTATTCATATTAATCCTATGGAAGCTATAGGAGTACATGACCGTTCCTGTTAGGGTATAGTACATGGTTTCTGTAATGGAGCCATCTGAGGCTTTCAATAATTGGGTACTGGGCATATAAGCCACAGAGATGACCGGCCACTTATTTTTATGCCACGTTGCCTGGAACGATTCCATCAGTGCAGATGTGCTGTATTGGGCAGCTAGCAAAGGATCGTCGTAGCTGCTTTTTTTTACCTGTGCAATCAGGGATAATTGTTTGTTCAGTAGATATTGCTGCCACCGTATGCCCCACTGAACTTGCTGGGAGCCCGAATTAAATATGCTGTAGGATTGAAAATTGGCTCCAATCAACCTATAAAAGGCACTAATCGAAGACTGCCATTGAGGAATTTCGGTATTGTATTTAAGCGACCAGGCCTCGTTACTATGATCTGAAAACGTAAAAGCATGGCCGCTTCCGTCGCCCGGTGTATTATTGGTTGAAGGAGTTGTCGATTTTGCCCACTCCCCGGAAATGCTCATGTTCTTGGCCAGCTTATAAATCGTTTCCAGGGAATACCCAAACACGTGTATGGTCTGGGTTACAGGTATATTGGATGCGGTATCCTGAACCAGGCCTCCCATCTTTTCTTTGGTGCCGTTGTAGACGGTGAGAATCCAGGCCTGGCGGTTCTTATTGCCCCAGCCAAACCTACCCAATACCAGTTTCTGTTTGGGCCACTGGCCGGGGTTTAGAACAAAATCCTGGAATAAATAATCCACTGTGCCTGCGGCAAAAGCCGCATACATGGACGGATTATATTCAATGTTTACCCCATTGATGGTAACATTGTTTACGGTGAGGTCTGAATAATTCAAAGCGCACTTTCCTACACCCAATTGGGTAAAGGACATAAGTGCTTTATCAGTGCCGCTCATGGGCTTGGCCCCGGATTCCTTTTGAAGGCTATCGAGTTCGGATAAGGAATTTGCATTCTGGACCTTTGTGGAAAAAACATTCAGGTCGGATTGCATAGCCTTGGCAACACTGTCGGCTTCTTTTCGGGTAGAATCCATATCCCTGCGAAGGGAGTCCACTCTCTTTTGTTCCGCACTCAGTTCCGCTTCCAGCTGGGTGGGTTGGTCTAATACGGACCTTAAAGAATCCTTTTGAGAAGCTGTTTTTCCAACGGTATCCGTTAGGTACTGATTGAACTGAAGTTCCTTTTGCTGAAGGAGTTCCTGGCGCCTGGCGGGGTTATTGATCCAGGCTTCCGTGGAGTTCACATTGCTCATATCCTGCTTGATCTGTTGTTCATAGCTGGCGGCATTGGACAAAGACTGGAGTTTCCTTTCATATGCCTCCAGTAATTGTTGCTTCGTATTTTGTTGAAAGGCCTGGTGATTAAATTGAATATTAGCGTGGAAGTAGTTCTTGAAATAAGGTGAGTTAGACTGGCGTGCGTCTGTAATTAACCTGAAGGGGTATTTTCCCTTCCATACAGCATCCGCGTATATCTGTTCATGATGTTGCTGGAAATTGGTGCCTGAAAAGGGGGTATCTAATTGAGACCGGTAATCGTAATCGTAAGAAATGTTACCATGAAAGGTAATTACTGGGGTTTTCATTACCTTGGGCGCTGCCATCCCATCCATCCGGAATGGGAAGTGTATGGACTCTTGATGCCTGAATTTGCAGGACGCCCGGGCAGGCATGGGTAAATCCACCAATACGACCGACGAATCCTTTCCTGGAATAGGAAGTCGATACCTATGTGCCTTTTTGTGCGGGGGATCCTCGCCTGCCAGGGCCAATTTTTGAACACAATTATCTCCACCCTTCCACACGTTCATTACATGTGAAAGCCCAAAACCCATGGTTAGGAAAATAGAATAGAGATAAGCGCTCATTAATTAATTTGGGGGGGATATCAATTTTTTTTAGAATTTTCTTTAAGCTTATCCAGCTCCCCTTGCTGTTTTTGAAGTTGAGCCTGCAACTGTTCAAGTAATACTTGTTGCCGAATATTGGTGCTATCCAGTTGCCTGATTTTCCGATCAGCCTCGATGGCATATAAGGTCAATTCCTCAATCTTCTGCATGTGCAACTTTTGCATGGTGCCTACATCCAGACCGGATTTAGCTAAAGCAGCAGCAGAAGGAATATCAGGAAGATGCCTTTTGTTCTGTATAAATTGATCCACCAGATTAAGTGGCATGAGTCGGTAAGTGCTATCAAAAACGAAGTCTGACCATCCCGTCTGAGTTACATTTATTTGTTTGGCTGTGATGGTGCCTTCCACAGAAAATAATGATTGAGGGCTGGTGGTTCCGATCCCCACGTTTCCAAGGGAATCTATCACCAATCGGGCGGCATTGGTCAGGTAGTTGCTATATCTGATCATCAATTTTCCTGCAAATGGACTGCCGCTTGCACTTCCTCCTGCAATGAACTGATACTGACTGTTTAAATCATTGTTGATGTCTACCTGGTTGAGTCCGGAAGAGCCGACCACACTAAAATTAGTAGCATAGACTGGGTCGCCTACGTTCGCCCCTATCGAATCCACATATTTATCCGCAACCGTTTTCGACGTTAAGGTTCCTCCGTTTACAATCTGATATGGCAACGCGTTCTGTACGCCATCGTATATTACAGGATTAACAGCATAGTTGCTGGAATAGTAATAGGTTGTCGTTCCCCCTCTAAGCCAAATGACTATGCAGGCTGTGCTATTGGTGTAGGTGACATCCTGCCAACCTCCTATAAAATTGGTTATCACGACCGGACCATTCTCATGCTGCCTGAGATCCGCGTCAATGAAATCCGCGCCATTCCCCCAATCATTACAATGATATCGGAACTGGGCTATAAAGGATCCTCTCCACGTGGAGTCCTGATGTACATATGGCCGACCTAATTGAAGCACCGTTGCAATATTGGAGTTATAAGCTCCATCGGTGAAGCTTACAGGATAATAGGTATGTTCATCCCCTTTTACCTGGAAGGAGCCTGTTACCTGTGCGAATAATTGTTGGAATGATATGGCACACAATATGCAGCCTAAAAAGAATATTTTTTTCATGAGTGATGATAAAACGGTTATTGATTGCAGGTTTGACTAAAGTATATTCAGTCATAATGAAAAGGGGCGCTGGTAGATATTGCGTGGTTTATGCTCTGAAATTAGAGAAGAATATTACTAGATAATTTGGAGAAATGGAATGGAATGGAAATTACGGAAAGGACTTGGTGAGGAAGCATGAGCGTTATGATTTGGAAGCCATGAAACTACACAAATGAGGATAACGACCCAAATTAAATTGTTCACATGACCTGTGAAACAAGGGATATTTATTGAAAGTCAATGAATTGAAAGAGGAAATATTATTTAGCCCGTATAACCACCTCCTGCTCAAACTGGCCGACGGCCTTCGCATGAATCCTAACCATCCCTGGCGCTGTCCCTGCCTTCACGAGGACAGTAGCAATCCCTCCGCGAACACTAACTGATGAAGGCCCTACAATCGAAGCAGCGCCGGACACTGAAAAAGAAATGGAAGTCCCATTATCCAGTACACAGACAGTTCCATGTGCATCCACGACTGAAGCGTGTACAAAAACAACGTCCGATCCGTTGGCGGTTAGGGGCATACCTAAGGTATCAACTGAGAGCGCAAGCGCAGTAGGAGCCCCAGGCGTCCGGACAGAAAAAGTCGCAACAACCGAAGAACCCGAGTAGGCTACCGCTTTTAAAACCCCTGGGTGGTAGTTCACATGGGTAAATGTTATTGGAGGATGTGCAAGGTGGTTGGCGTTACCCCCATCGAAGGGATTGCCTCCGTGGTCCCAATCTCCATAAGGTGAATCCGGGCCCTTATCGGGTGCGCGGGTCCCTATCAGGGAGTCATTAAGGAACAAGGACACGGAGGCCGCATTTGTGTAAACCACGACCTTACCGTCGGGAGAAGAAGAAGGTGTCCACCAATTGGCGATATAGACCATGGGTTTGGAAGCAGCCTGGCTTTGGAAAAAGTAATAACTGAATTTAGGAATCCTGTATACATCTATCATGCCCCAGTCGGTCGTTCCTTTGGTATAGGCTTCAAAGCCGTCGTAGGCGGCCCATGTAGCATCTCCAATGGTCCATGGAATAAATTGGGGGCCGCGTAGGATATTGTGCTCCCATTGTATATTCCAGGCATTGTGTAAAAGGGTGGCTTCACCAAGAACACGGTTGGAATTGGTGGTGGAATGTTCTCCCCCAAACTCGTAATGTCCATATTCCCTGACAAAGCTGGGGGCATCCGGTTGAACATTCTGTGGGCGCCCAAAAGGATCTTCCCAACCATTATAAGGCACATCCCAGTTGGTCTTGGTTGCGCCGTAGGTATCTCCTGCCGTGAAAAACTGATTCCCTGGATATTCGGAATGGGCCACATCCGAAGAGGCCATACGGAAGCTGTCAGGGGGATAGCTTTCATTCAGACTCATTTCCCATAGGATGACTGAGGGATGGTTTCTGTCCCGGCGAACGGTCTCCCGTATATCCTTGAAGACCCTATGGGTGAAGGCTTCATTTTTGTTGAAGTATTGCCAGCCGGGTATGGGATCTACTACCATCAGTCCGATAGAATCGCAGATGTCAAACACAGAAGGGTCCTGGGGATAATGGGCTAGCCTCACGAAGTTCATGCCTGCATTTTTGATGCGTTTGAGATCCCTGTACTGGGCCTGGGGACTTAGCGCGTTTCCAATATAGGGTGCGTCCTGGTGTCGGTTGGTGCCTACGATAAGCAATGGTTTACCATTGAGTTTAAACCCTTCAGCCCTGGTGAACGATAGCCAGCGTATGC
>CAJCIQ010000008.1 GCA_903970475.1 Beijerinckiaceae bacterium | reverse complement strand
CCGCCGATACCTTCTTTTTCAATCAGGTAGTTCTTGATGGCGTCAACCCTTTTCTGGTTCAGGGCTTGGAGCACCTTGCTAGCACCGGGGTGGCCGGCCAGGGTTACCTTACAGTTAGGGTTGTTGCGGAGCTGTGCAGCTACGTCAGCCAGCAGAGACTTGGCAGAAGAAGAGATTTCAGCACTCTTTCCTTTGTAAGTGATGCTGGGCAGGCTACCGAGCGCGCAAGTAGGAGGAGGCGTTACTGCCATGTTCTTGCAGCAAGCAGGATCCGGGCATTTACCAACACCGTCAGCGTCAACTGGCTGGCAGATAGTTGGAGTGATCAGTTCTTTATGCTTGCAATCAGGTACACCGTCACCATCTGTATCGCGGCTTACACCATGGCTGTCAACAGGGCAACCAGCAGGCGTATTGGGTTCGCGGTCGAATTGGTCGGTTACACCATCACCGTCAGCGTCAGGCAGGATCGGCGTTGGGATCTTCATGTGCTTAGGCGCATTCAGCTCGTTGTAAGCATAATCCAATGGATTCCACCACCAGAGGGGCTCAACGCGTTTAGATTTGCTGCCGATGTTGAAGTTCAACCTCAGGTCAGTGTAGTTGAAGAAGTCATTCCTACCTACACCGTATACACCGTCCAGGTAAGGATCGAAGGCATCAACGATTTTGTCTTCGAGACCGATGTTCCAGTTACGGTTGATTTTGTAAGCGAATCCAGCACCGATGTCCAGTGCGTGGCGAACTTGATAACCTTTCAACAGGCCAATAGGAGGACGATTACCACCGTTGGGGCCGAGTTGGTTGTAGTTACCGCTACCGATCAGATCTTTGATCTGAGTGTGGACATTGCTCCTGGACTCATAAGGATTGATCGACGCGAAGTCGTAAGTACCGCCGCCCTTGGGAACAGCATTTACATCGACCTGAGCAGCCAGCAAGGTATAACCACCGAGCAGGTACCAATTGGTCTTAACCTTATCAGAGTAGAACTTGATATTGTTCAGGGTCAGGATACCGTCAATAGACAACATGTGCGTCTGGGTGCGGTAGTTCGCATAAACGGGTCCATTGCCGTAAGCAGATGCCCAAATGCCACCAAGGGAAGTACCAGTCCTTGGCCTGTAATCCAAACCATAGGCGTAAGAACCTGTGTATTCAGCCCTGATGGAGAAGGTATGTCCTAAAGATTTGCGCAGAGAAATACCACCGCCAAAACCCGGCTTGGAAGGAATGCTCCCGAGAATCATCATGTGTCCTGCACTCAGACCTAATTCCCATTGATCCCTGGGTTTTGCAGGAAAGGCATACTGGTTATTAAGAAACTCGTTTTGCTGGGGCATCCTTTTGGATGGGATTTTCGAAGAGTCTCGCCAATCATAGGCTGTACCCTCCTGTGCGAAGGCGCTGGAGGCTGCCAGTAAAAGCAGTCCCACAGCCATTGAATACTTTTTGCTTGCCATAGTAAGTGTTATTGGTTTAGATTTTGGTGTATTTCCAGATAGTTGTTGTTGCCACAAAAATAGACAATGGGTTTTAAATACCAAATTTTTTTAATCCCTATTTCAGGGTAGGGTGCACCGTTATGAACCCAGTAAATTCGGCAGTTAACACACATAGACCAGTTCAGGCGTCGAAAAGTTGCATAGGCTATAAATTTTATTTAGCAACATCTGTACCATAAAGCATATGTATCGTAAATTGCCCACCTGAATCACATGGAAGAGACAAGAAAGCTCATACAGGAGGAATTGGCGCTATTTGAATCCAAGTTCAACGAATCTGTTCAAAGCCGGATCCCCCTCCTGGACAGGGTTATGCGATACGTCATTAAAAGGAAGGGCAAACAGCTTCGCCCAATGTTCGTATTCCTATGCGCTAAAGTAACTGGGGTGCCTGTGGGTGAAAGTACCTACAAAGCCGCGGCCTTTGTGGAATTACTGCACACCGCCTCCCTGGTTCACGATGATGTCGTAGACGAATCCCTGGAAAGAAGAGGCTTTTTCTCCATTAACGCACTCTGGAAAAATAAGATTGCCGTCCTGGTAGGGGACTATCTGCTGTCTAAGGGGATGTTACTGGCCACTAGTCCCCATGACTATCGGGTGCTGCAAATCCTGAGTGAAGCCGTTAAGAAAATGAGTGAAGGTGAATTGCTACAAATGGAAAAGGCACGTAACCTTAACTTAAGGGAGGACGTGTACTACGAAATCATCCGTAACAAAACCGCCTCTTTGTTGAGCTCGGCATGTGCAGCAGGCATTTATTCTGCTACCTCCGACCAGGAATTAACGGATAAAATGAGGGAGTTTGGGGAAAAGGTGGGAATGGCGTTTCAAATAAAAGATGACCTGTTCGACTATGGTAATGAAGACATAGGGAAACCCACCGGGAACGACATTAAGGAAAAGAAACTGACACTTCCCATTATTTATACCCTGAACAGGGTAGATGGCCCTACCCGCAGGAAAATGATTTATATCCTCAAAAACGATAATCGCCGTAAAGAACGTATTGCTTATGTGATACAGGAAGTCGTCAAAGCTGGTGGAATCGAATATGCCGAGGAAAAAATGTTTGCTTTCCGGGACGAAGCATTGAACATCCTACATACATTTCCACCCTCCCCCATTCTGGATGGGTTGGAAAACCTGGTCCGCTACACGACAGACAGAAAATATTAATTTCAGGCTTACAGATACTGACTTAAGCGTCACTTGATGGACAAAAGATGGAATGTAACCGAAGCTGACCCCTCATTGGTAACCCTTTTGAATGACGAATTACGCATCCATAAGGTGCTCTGCTCATTACTCGTTCAACGCGGAGTTCGCTCATATGAAGAGGCCAAAGCTTATTTCAGGCCCAATCTCAGTGATTTGCACAGTCCCTGGCTCATGAAAGACATGCGCCTGGCAGTAGATAGGATTACGGAAGCCCTGAGCCGCCAGGAAAAGATCCTGATATATGGTGATTATGATGTAGACGGCACCACCTCAGTGGCCAGCATGTACCAATTCCTGAAAGGCTTCCACGAAGAAGTGGATTTTTACATACCACACCGTTATAGGGAAGGATACGGGATATCTTCCCAGGGGATTGAATATGCCATTACCCAAGGATACACCCTGGTGATATCCCTGGATTGCGGGATTAAATCCGTAGAACTAATTACGCACGCAAAAGAGGCAGGGATAGATTTCATTGTCTGCGATCACCACCTGCCCGATCTACAACTTCCACCAGCCGTAGCCATACTTAACCCCAAACAAGAAGATTGTCCTTATCCTTTTAAGGAACTCTGTGGTTGTGGGGTCGGTTACAAGCTTATTACAGCCCTTTGCGAGGAATGGGGACTTCCTGAGGAATCCCACCTATATTACCTGGATTTGGTAGTGACCGCCATTGCAGCGGACATTGTGCCTATCACCGGAGAAAACCGGATTTTGGCCTATTTTGGGCTGAAAAGGGTCAATGAAGAGCCTTCTCCTGGTATTCAGGCCCTGATCCGCTTGGGGGGGCTGGAAAAAAGTCTGCACATCAACAGTCTGGTATTTGTCATTGCCCCCAGGGTCAACGCGGCAGGGCGGATGGATGATGCCCGTAAAGCCGTTCAATTATTCATAGAAAAGGATCCCGAAAGGGCGAATGCCTTTGCGGAAATGCTGCACCATGACAATACAGATAGGAAGGATGCCGATCTAAGTATCACCCAGGAGGCGCTTTCTTTAATTGACGCAGACCAGTCCATGAGGGCCAGGAAAAGCACGGTGCTATTCCAGCCCCATTGGCACAAAGGAGTAGTGGGGATTGTAGCATCCAGATTAATAGAGAAATACTACCGCCCTACCATAGTCCTGACGCAATCCGGAGAAATCATAGCGGGATCGGCCCGTAGCGTTAGTGGATTTAATGTATACGAGGCCGTACACCAATGCAAAGACCTGTTATTGGGATATGGGGGGCATTTCTATGCAGCTGGCTTGACTATGGCTCCGGACAAGGTAGGCGCCTTTGTGGATTTGTTTGAATCGGTAGTAGCTGGATCCATTACCGATGAGCTCCTGATACCAGAGCTGGTCATCGACGCAGAAGTCCCCTTTCAGGCCATGATCCCATCCTTTTATAATATAATCAAACAAATGGAGCCATTCGGGCCTGGGAATATGCGCCCGGTATTCGTTGCCCGTAACGTGTATGATCAGGGATTCTCTAAAATCGTAAAAGAGGAGCATATCCGTTTTGTACTCCGACAGGGAGATACGGTATTTACGGGTATTGGATTCAATATGGCTGCCAAATTCTCTTTATTGGCAGGATCGGCCCCAGTTGACGTAGTCTTTACCCTCGATGAAAACGAGTGGAACGGAGAAAAAAATCTACAGCTAAAGGTAGTGGACCTGAGAAGATCGGCTTAGCCCGCAAAGGGATCCTAATGGTATAATGAAGGAAGACGGGGGATACCTGGTGTTGTAAGACCAAAGTACCATACCCGTCTCCCGTCAAAAAAAAGAAATCATCCGTGGTTGGGTTGGCTATCAGGACAACAGCTCCACACTCCTTTGTATGAAGGCTGTAAGGTCATTGCCTTTCAGCAATCCCTGAGACAAGAGTGCCAGGTCAGCTAAATTCCGGATTTGCTTATTCCGGTGGGCTTCATGGTCGTCTTTGAGGATTTGCTGGAAAATGGGATGGTTCCCGTTTACCGTCAGGTTCACTTCATCGGGCATTTGTGCATAAAATCCGCTCATGGCATCTCCACTGGCGGCGGCCATGTCCTTCATCCTACGCATAAACTCGGGACGGGTGGCTACCACGGGAGCTGATTCCGGGCTAAGTCCCCTGATCTCTACACTTGCATGCATCCCTGGAACCTGGGCCGTGAACCAATCCTTTAATTTACCTTCTTCCTCTTTGCTGAGTACGCTATCGGCTCCATCCTGTTTATCGATCAGGTTATCGACAATATCGGCATCCACCCGGGTAAACTGTACGTTTTCCCATTTCAATTCCATGTTGTTGATGAAGGCAGAATCCACTAAGGTCAGCATTTGAATGACCACATAACCTTTTGCCTGGGCAGCTTGTATGTAAGCATCCTGTTGCACGGGATTAGTGGTGTATAAAATGACGTATTTATCTGCTTTATTTTTTTGGAGCGTCTCAGTGGCCAGCTTATACTCTTCAAGTGTATAATAGGTACCTCCCTTGGCGTCCTCCATGATCAGGAACTTATTGGCTTTTTCCAGGAACTTTTCGTCGGTCATCATTCCATACTTCACGAATAACCCGATATGCTCCCATTTAGTTTCGTACTCCTTACGATCGGTCCTGAACAATTCGTCCAACTTGTCCGCCACCTTCTTGGTAATGTAACCGTTGATTTTACGAACATTCGGATCACCCTGTAGATAACTACGGCTAACATTAAGGGGAATATCGGGGGAGTCAATAACGCCATGGAGCAACATCAAAAATTCCGGCACAATGTCTTTTACCTCATCGGTAACAAACACCTGGTTTGAGTAGAGCTGGATTTTGTCTTTTTGGATCTCATAACTATGCTGAATCTTGGGGAAATATAAAATACCCGTGAGGTTAAAAGGATAATCCACATTGAGATGAATCCAAAACAAAGGAGGCTCATTGCCCGGATACAATTCTTTATAGAAATCCTGGTAATCCTGAGTCGTCAGCTCCGAAGGCTTTTTAGTCCAGGCCGGTGAAGTGTTGTTGATCTGTTTGTCTTCAAAAAAGATGGGGACAGGTAGGAAGCGGCAGAATCTTTCCAGAATGCGGCGAATCCGGTCTGGTTCTAAAAATTCCTGGCTTTCTTCATTGAGGTGTAGAATGATATCCGTACCTCTTTGCTCTTTTGTGGCCGTTTCCACGGAAAACTCAGGACTTCCATCACATTCCCATTGAACGGCTGGTTCATCCTTAAAGCTTTTTGTAACCACAATCACCTTATCACTAACCATGAAGGCGCTGTAGAAACCTAATCCAAAGTGTCCTATAATATTATTTTCATTCTGCCCTTTATATTTATTAAGGAACTCCTCGGCCCCGCTGAAAGCCACCTGATTGAGGTATTTATCAACTTCAGCTTCTGTCATCCCGACCCCTCTGTCACTAACTGTCAGGGTCTTAGCCTCCTGATCCAACTTAATGTCAATGCGTAATTCTCCCAAATCCCCCTGGGCCTCACCAAGGGAAGACAAGGTTTTAAGCTTTTGGGTGGCGTCTACTGCATTGCTTACCAGTTCCCTAAGGAATATATCATGGTCGCTATACAAAAACTTCTTGATGATGGGGAAAATGTTCTCTGTTTGTACCCGGATACTTCCTTTTTGCATAGTGTATTCATATTTTTGTGATGAATTCGACGTCAAACCGAATGCCAGGGACTGTCTATCTGACAGGATGACAAGGGTCACGCCTTAACCTGACACCGCAGACACAGCCGCCCATCAGGTTGGGGTCAGCTAAAACCCGGGATCATACCGGATTTCACTTGCACATTTCCCGGAAAAGACCTACCTTCGCAGCCCCAATTGTGTATTGGGATCAAAAAAGTCATTTTTAAAACCTAAATACAGGGTTACTATGCAGAATTATGAATTGATGGTGATCTTTACCCCTGTGCTGTCTGACGACGAGTTCAAAGCCGTTCAGAAGAAGTATACTTCTTTTATTGCCGAAAATGGCGGAGAAGTAGTGCACGAAAATCCCTGGGGCCTAAGATCGCTGGCGTTTCCAATCCACAAAAAGACGACTGGTCTTTACTGGGTTGCAGAATACAAAGCGCCAACCGACTTCAATGAGAAGCTGAAAATCCAGCTTCTGCGTGACGAACAATCTATGCGTCACCTCATCGTTAAGCTCGATAAATACGCCG
>CAJCIQ010000007.1 GCA_903970475.1 Beijerinckiaceae bacterium | reverse complement strand
TACCTGAAATTTTGGGCTTGATGCCCTTTTGCTAATTTCATTGGTAGAAAATTTCTCCAGCCCTGCCAGTAATCCTGCCGTATCCAACAGCTTTAAGTAATGCGACAATGTGGTGGTGTTCCCAGCATCAAGTAATTGCCCTAGCATTTTTGAATAGGAAAGTATCTGCCCTGAGTATAAACAACCTAATTCAAAGAGGCGCTTCATTAATGCTGGCTTATCCACCCTGGTCAACATTAGAATATCCCTAGAAATACTCGTTTCAATTAGAGACTGGAGCACATAGTTCTTCCAACGCTGTTCATCTTCCACCAATATAGCAGCACCAGGATACCCTCCAAACCATACATATTGATGCTCGTCCCATCCAAAAGCTTGGTGCATTTCATCAAATGACCAATGACCTAGATAGCCGCTTTCGAAACGACCTGCCAGGGACTCTGTAAGGCCTTTCTGAAGAAGGAGTCTGGAAGATCCCAGTAAGATCACCTTAAGATTTCTTTTTTGGCGCGTGTCTGTATCCCATAACAATTTTACTATTTCACTCCAATTGTCAATCTTTTGGACCTCATCAATGACCAGCAAAAATTGAGTGGCATTCTTTTGATCCATTTTTAAGCGGGCTACTTCCCATTGCTGTTCTAACCAACTTATATTAGAAGCTAACACTGCATCGGCAGACACAAAAAGATATTCCATTCCAACTTTTTCAACTAATTGGGTAACCATCGTTGTCTTACCAACCTGCCTTGGCCCAATTAACACTTGAATAAAGTGCCTTGGCTCCAATGTTCGATTTATAAGTTGCTGTAAATAAGGACGTTCAAACATGATTTCTAATTTTACTCATTATACTGAGCAAAATTACTCAATATAATGAGTAATTAAAACATAACTTTGTGCAATACTCAAATGAAAATATGACCTATGCGTCTAACCCAGATTTCGCTTTTGGCAGCCATGCTACTGTCTGGTTTAACTCATGCAACTTATGCCCAGCAACGAACTGATCGTCGTCCCAACATCCTGTTCATCATCTCCGATGACCACGCTTACCAGGCCATCAGTGCCTACGGCAGCAAGCTCATGCAGACCCCCAATATAGATAGGATTGCACACGAAGGCGCCCTATTCAATAACGTCTTTGTAACGAACTCCCTTTGCGCCCCTGCCAGGGCAACGCTGCTCACCGGCAAATACAGTCATGTCAATGGACTGGAAATTAACTACGGCCAGAACTTCAACGTTCAGCAGGAATTATTCACCCGCATACTCAAAGACCACGGGTACCAGACCTCCTGGATAGGCAAATGGCATTTGCATACCTTACCCGATGGATTTGACTCCTATAAAATACTGGTAGACCAGGGGCATTATTACAACCCTGATTTCATCAGCACCGGTGCCGACACCACCAGGATCACTGGTTACGTCACTAACATCATCACCGATCTAACGGAAGATTTTCTCAACCATAGGGACACGACAAAACCATTCTGTTTAATCGTAGGAGAAAAAGCCCCACACAGGGAATGGCTACCAGACCTACAAGACCTGGGTGCCCTGGATAGCATCCATTTCCCCATACCTTCCACCTTTTACGACGATTATCAAGGTCGGCCCGCGGCGGCGGCCCAGGACATGACCGTGGCCAAAACCATGATATTAAGGGAAGACCTCAAAGTACACCTGGATTACCACGGTTACGCCGAATATACCCGTTTCACACCTGACCAACAGAAAGCCTTTGCCGCTTATTACGATAAAGTAAGTAAGGACCTGGATAGCCAAGCCCTGACCGGGGATGCGCTCGTAAAATGGAAATACCAACGCTATCTGAAGGACTATCTTTCCACCACCATATCCTTAGACCGCAATATTGGCAAGATCCTGGCATACCTTGACAGCACAGGGTTATCCAAAAACACCATCGTCGTCTATTGTTCAGATCAAGGCTTCTACATGGGTGAGCACGGTTGGTTTGATAAACGCTGGATGTACGAACCTTCGTTGCGTACCCCCTTTATGATGCGCTATCCCGGAGTTGTTCAACCCGGCGCCAAAGTCGATCCCATGGTGGTTAATATTGACTTCGCCCCCACCCTTCTTTCCGCCGCCGGCATTACCCCTCCCGAAGACATGCAGGGCAAGAACTTTTTGCCTTTGGTAGAAAAAAACGGAAACGCCCAAAAAAGCGGAAGCGCCAAAGGCTGGAGGAAGGCCATGTATTATCACTACTATGAGTTTCCCCAGCCCCACCACGTCTCCCCTCATTTCGGGGTACGCACCGAGCGTTATAAGCTGATTAGGTTCTATGGCCCTAAAGATTACTGGGAACTCTATGATCTGAAAAAAGATCCGGATGAGATGCACAACGTCTATGGGCAGTCGGACTACTCTTCCATTACCAAAGATCTGCGCAAACAATTGGATGAGCTGATAGCTCAATATAAGGATACGGAGGCCGCAAATATTTTGGAAACAAAGTAAGATTCCTAATAATCCAGGTACTATAAAGATTCAGTGTACCGTTTACCAGGTACTTTAGTCTTACCTAAGTGCGACCAGCGTCTTACAACGAAGGTTGGCGGTACACCACTCCCCCCTTCATCACAAAACGCACCTGCCGGACAGCGTGTATATCTTTGGAAGGATCGCCCTGTACCACGATGATATCGGCCAGATAACCAGGCCTGACAACGCCCAAAGAGTCCAGCCGGAATACCCGTGCATTGACGGAGGTAGCCGATTGCAACACGGCCAGGGGCTTCATGCCGTATTCTACCAGGTCTTCCATTTCCCGGGCGTTGGCGCCATGGGCGAATACCCCCACGTCTCCACCCATGAGGATGGTCACGCCGGATGCCAAGGCCATTTTGAAACTCTTTTTGGATTGAACGATGCGTTCGGGGTCGGGGTCTAGGCCTTTTCTCCAACCTTTATAGGATAAAATGGCTTCTACGGCCGATAGTGTAGGGCAGTAAGCAATGTTTTTTTCTTTCATCAACCTGAAAACGGTATCGTCTCCACCCTGTCCATGCTCTATGGTCGTTACACCCGCAGCTATGGCGCGCAGCATGCCTTCTTTGGAACCTGCATGGACAACGACCATGCGTCCGCTGCTGGAGGCCACGGATACAGCGGCCTTCAGTTCTTCTACCGTAAAGGTGGGTTCGGTTTGCCCGGCTGGTCCCCACCGATAATCGGCATATAATTTCACCACATCGGCTCCATGACCGATCTGATTCCTTACTTCGTGTATGACCCCTTCTACTCCGTCGGCCTCTGCGGCACCTTTGGGCAGGTCCAGGTCTGAGGACTCGCTTTTTACGCCGTATGTTCCGGTGGCCACTATAGCGCGGGTTGCACAAAGCATGCGGGGGCCAGGCACGACGCCCTTTTCAATGGCATGTTTAAGACCTACGTCATCGTACATGGCTCCCTCCGTACCCAAATCCCTCACTGTCGTGAAACCAGCCATCAGCGTAGCATAGGCATGGGTCACGGCCCTGGCCGTACGTTCAGCCCTGGATTCTTTGGTCACCTGGTCGTCCCAGGAAACTTCGTTGTAAGGATGCAGGAATAGATGGGAATGCCCTTCGATCATGCCGGGCATCAAGGTGCAGCCAGGAAACTCCAGGACAATGGGTCCAGCCGTCGAAGCGGACGACGAGCCGCCAGACCCCTCTGGCCGATGTCCATAGCTCACGGCCTTAATGTGCGACCCTTGCACCCAGATCCATCCATCCTCGTGCATGGATATCCCATCAAAAAGATAGGCGGCATGCAAAAGGAGGTTGGCAGTATCCGGCCCAGGAGAGACCAAAGTCTGGGCCTGAGCCGAAGCCAATGGCGTAAAAGTGCAAGCCGCAAGTAAGCCTATGATAAGCGCGCGGACGCCACCGTTGATGCGAACCTCACTATTGAAGGGGGAGCCTCCTGCAAAGCCTACCCTACCATTGAATCGTGATTGGATCATTGCTGTTGTTGAAGTCAACAAAATACAGCTTTTGATCCTTGGTTACCGTAGTCGGCGTTCCATTAATTTTCACGTGATCCCAAGTGTCCATGCCATGGAAAATAACCCTGACTTTGGAAAAACGGGTGGGATAACCGGCGCGAGCCGCATCCAGTATGAGGCTTGACGACTGGGGTTGATAGCGGATGGTACGCAGGTAAAACTTACCGTTATCGTAATTATAACTGGTTCCATCATCTTCATAATAAGTATAGCAAGAACTATCCTTACCCCTATAAACATGCAGGTACAATACCCCATCCCCCTTTTCCTTGGTATTCTGAATCACGCTCTGCATGGGAATGATTCCCCCTGCGCGCACAAATACGGGTAAATCATCCAAAGGACTAGGCACGTATTGGGTCTGACCTCCGGCAAATACCTGATCCGTACTTAACCGATACCAGGTTGTTCCGGCTCCAGGCAGGTATACATCGGCGACCATGGTTTTGGAATCCACCGGGCAGACCAGCAGGTTGTCCCCAAACTGAAACTCATTTCCATACTGATCTTTGTAGACGCTGCTGTCATGGGTGAAGTTGATGGGGAGCATCCGGTTGATGGGCATGCCCGTCGTGTGCGCCTGGTAAAAAGCGCCATACAAATAGGGCAACAACCGGTATCGTTGCTCAATGACCTGGCGCATGAGCAGGGTATTGGTTTCTCCATACTGCCAGGGTTCGTGGTAACGGTTATTGATGGCCGTATGGTTGCGGTACAGGGGGGAGTATACGCCTAACGACATCCAGCGCATGAATAAATCGGGACTAGCGTCTCCGCTAAACCCGGCTATGTCCATACCGGTAAAGGGAACCCCACTCAGACCTAGACTATTGAGCAAGCGAAAAGCCAGCAGCATGTGCTCGTCCTCCGGATTGTTATCTCCCGTCCAGATGGCGGAATATTTTTGTACCCCGGCATAAGACGCCCTGGTCAGATTGAAAGGCCTTTGTCCCAGGAGTTGACGAGTCCCTTCAAAAGTAGCCCTGGCCATTTCCAGGCCAAACACATTCTTCACCGCAGCCAGCGTCGAGCGATGTTCTGGAGATCCAAACTCCACGACTGTGGGGATCTCTTTACCGCCCAATACGGCTGGCTCGTTCATATCATTCCAAAATCCGCGTATGCCTATATCTGTATGAGAAGCCTTAAAATTATTGCCCCACCAGGCACGCACTTCAGGACGCGTAAAGTCCGGAAAATGACAGCGCCCAGGCCACACGGTACCTACATAGGGTTTACCTCCGGGATAGGTCGCAAAATAGCCCTTGGCTACTCCTTCTTCATAGGCCTTATAACCCGCTTCAATTTTTACGCCTGGGTCGATGATGGTCACCAGGTCAAAGCCCATGGACTTCAGTGTGTCTACCATACCCTTGGGATTGGGAAAATGGGTATAATCCCAGGTGAAGACTTTATAATGATCCATGTATTGGATATCACAATAAATCACGTCTGCGGGGATCTTTTTGGTCCTGAAATTGGCAGCCGTCTGTAGTAGTTCTCCCTGGGTCATATATCCCCAGCGGCATTGCTGATAACCCAGGCTCCATAATGGAGGCATGGGGGCCCGGCCAGTCAGGGACGTATAATCTCTGATGATGCCCCCGACCGAGGCCGAACCAAAAAAGTAGTAGTTCATTTCTCCATCCGGCGCCCCGAAGTAGTACATATTACTGTCTACCCCGCCTCCGAAATTGGCAAATACCTTATGCGTATTGTCAAAGAAAATTCCATAACTCACCGAATCATGCACCGCTACAAAAAACGGAATGGATCCATAGATAGGATCCCGGTCAGCACTATAGCCGTATGCATCGGTGTTCCAGTTGATGAAAGCCTGGCCCCTGCGATCTAAGGGACCTGTTTTCTCCCCCCAACCAATGAACTTTTCATCCGGGGCCATATGCCGGTAAGAAGTCACCTGGTTTCCTTCCCAGCTAACGCCGAGGGTGGTGTCGTCTCCGCTGAGCAAGGCTCCGCCGGCGGTAAAAAAGGTAACCCGGAACGGGCTTTTATTTACCCTGATCACTAATGAATCTGTGCGTAGGACAGCCCCATCGCCGCCTTCTGACAGATGCAAAAAGGTACCATGGGTTGAAAGGTCATCGATGGCGTAGGAAAAGTCCTGGACAGGCGGCGCCTTTGTCACGCGTACGCGAACTATAGTGGGGGAATAAGCCGTAACGGTGGCATACCCGTTTTCCAAAACAAAGGCAAATCCTCCCTCTATGGGTTTCACTTTCGTGTATTTTCCCGCTTGTTCGCTAAGACGGTCGGATTGGGCATACAATGTAGAAGTGAAGCAGAATGCCCCTAAGATCAGCAAGCTAAGTTTTCTCATTCGTTTCAAAAATGTGGACGCAAATTAGGGAAAATCGGCTAATGTGTAAAAACTACACAGTTTCCTCCATCCAATCCTTTCCAATGGTGAGCCGGGAAATAAGCATGGCCGAAGCTGGATCGCCCGTGGCATTGACTAAAGTGGAGGTAGGATCGGTAACGGTGCCTACCAGAATCATGGGCGGAAGTGCTGAAGGAGGGAAACCAAACACCGATATGGTTAATACCTCTCCAATATATCCTCCGTTAGGAACACCTCCTTCCACAATACTGACCAGGAGGCTAACCCCCAGGACCATGCACACAGCCCAGGGCCCGGATAAGGTTTGGTGAAACATGGAGTACATGAGGTAGATTTTCACAACCTCGGTAATGGAAGAAGCTTCTTTATGTAAGGGACCCGCCAGGGGTATGACCAGCTTATTGATAAAAGAAGGAATGCCCATTTTACGGGAAGCCTCCAGGTTGGCCGGAATGGTGGCGATGCTGCTGGAAGTACCCAAAGCGGTAGCGGAGGGGACAATGATATTGATCCAATAGCGTTTTAAAGCGACCCGCCCTCCGGCTATGAAAGCATAGAAACTGAATAGGAAAAAGTAATTGACCAGGCTTACACCGGTAAGGATCACGATGGCCCTGCCATAGGTACCCAGCATGCCCGTGCCCCACTTACCCATTTGGCAGGCGAAATAGGCACCCAATCCTATTGGCGCCAGGTACATGATGAGGTTCAGGAGTCGCAGGATGACTTCGTTTCCGGAATCCAGAAAACTGCGGAAGGCATGTCCTTTTTCCTTTGCCTGTAAAGTGGCAATGCCCACGCCTACGGAAAAAAGAATCAAAGCCAGCATGCTTTTACGACTAAACAAGGCGTAAAAATCAGAAACGGTCAGGAGCTGGGTAGCGGTCTGGCCCGGGCTCAGGTGATCATGGGGATCAACCGCCGTCAGTCCGCCACCGGCGGTAACGTGTAAGGGCCAGATCCAGATGGCTATGATGGTGAGCATACCGCTGATCAATACGGTTCCGGTCAATACCCCTACCGTGGACCAGGCTAGCCGCTTCATTTGAGCGGAGGGCTCCATATGCGCTATGGCAGAGGCTATAGCAAAGAAGATCAAAGGCGCCACCACCGTAAACAACAGGTTCAGGAATATGTCTCCAACGGGCTCCAGGAAAAGGATTTTTTCCCTGAATATCAAACCTAACAGGCATCCTATAAGGATGCCTGTCAATAGTAAAATCATATTCCCATAGTGGGCCCAAAAGCCTTTTTTCATGACCATAATTTGGCTGGATAGGCGCCGGAGGCTACCAGGGCATCAATGCTGCCTTTTACGAAAGGCGCATCTTCCTTGTAGGTAACGCCGAACCATTGAGAACTGGTCGGTACCAGTTTCACGATGCCCTCTCCCCTGCGTATGAACTCGTCTGCTACCAGCGGAATGAAGAACTCCGATTTGGCCTCCTGACCATGGGCACGGAGGAACTCCGTGAATTGCTGACGGGTTACTTCAAATACAGAAGGATCGAAACACCAGTAGTTCATAGACACCTTTGAATCCGTCGGGGCTTCAAACTTTTCGTCGTTCTCTTCATAAATGATCTTCCCGTCCTTAGGATAGATCTTGGTGCGCTCCGTGATGCTGGTCAGGTTATTGTCCTTGTCTACCACGATCACACCGCGGCTTACGGTGCCGTGATCGGACAGGGTTTTATTGAGTTCGTATCCTACGTTGGCGTATTTGGTTGGGCTTACGTCCTGGGTCAGGAAGTGAAAAGCCTTTTCAAAAGCGTCTTTGCCATAGAAGTCATCTGCGTTGATTACGGCGAAGGGCTCATCAATCACGTCTGCGGCACACAGCACGGCATGGGCAGTTCCCCAGGGTTTTGTTCTTCCTTCCGGTACGCTGAACCCCTCAGGAATATCTGTTAATTCCTGAAACACATAATCCACATCTACTTTACCCTTTAACTTGGGCTCGAATATATCTTTAAAATCCTGAGCGAAATCTTTGCGGATGATGAATACCACTTTTCCAAACCCGGCACGGATGGCGTCGAACAAGGAATAATCCATAATCGTTTCTCCACCGGGGCCGAATTGTTGAATCTGTTTGAGACTTCCATACCTGGAGGCCATACCGGCAGCTAAAATCAATAAAGTAGGTTTCTGCATAAAAGGGCTGATTAAACCGTTGATGGGCGAATATAAATCAAAAGATTAATTCATCACCTTTGCGATATGGTCGCTTCTCCGCCAAATTTGTTGAATGCATGGATGGATCAGGACATCCACCTAACCCCCTTAAATAAGTGGTTGGTCCCTGAACTGGCTTGTACCGTTGCTCGTCTGGACCTGATTCATCCCATGCTGTCCGGAAACAAATTGTTTAAACTCTGGTATTACCTGGAACAATTCAGGGATGGAACCTACGAGGGTATCGTTACTTTTGGAGGCGCTTATTCCAACCACCTGGTAGCCACTGCCTTTGCGGGTCAAGCACTGCGTATACCCGTGATCGGTATCGTCCGGGGAGAACGACCGCTTCAGCTCAGTCCTACCCTTCAGGATTGCCTGGATTACGGAATGACCCTCTATTTTGTATCACGTAAAACATTTGCTCAACCCGAAGTTGCACTTACAGAAACAGGCCTTGCCCAAAACCATATGGTTATCCCCGAAGGCGGTGCAGGAGAAACAGGCATAAAGGGGGCAGCGCTGATAGCGCAGAAGATTCCGGACTTTCCTCAATATACGCATGTGGTGAGTGCCCTGGGAACAGGAACCACCCTACAAGGTATTGATAGATCCTTACGCGATGGTCAACTGGGGCTGGGTATTCCTGTTGTGGCCATTCCAGAAAAAGATCAGGTTAATTTCCAGGAGCAACTCTCCTTGAGTCCCCGTTCCTCCCTGCTTTATGGTTATGCCGAAGGGGGATATGGGCGCCGGAACGAGGCGTTAACCCATTTTATGAGGGATTTTTTCAGTGCAGAAGCAATACCCACCGACTTCGTTTATACGGCAAAAACAGCATTGGCCATCAAGGATCTGGCCGCCAGGGGCTATTTTCCGGGCGGAAGCAGGATCCTATTTCTGCATACCGGCGGTTTGCAGGGTAACCGGTCCCTTCCAGCCGGGACACTGGGTTATTGACCAGAGACCTTATTTTTGCTAATGGACCAATTTTTGCTGATGGACCAATCGATTAATCCAATACGCCAACATACCATGCGACTCCTTTTTCACGCAGTCAGGATCTGTTTACTCGTTTGCTGTTTCTCCGTACATTCATTTGCCCAGGATACCCTTCCCCATTTTCAGGTATTTAATACCAACGGCAGGATATACACCTCCTTTTATAACCCCTACGTATCCGCAGCACAGGTCAATATTGAGCGTTCTTTTGATTCTACCCGGAACTTTACCACCATCTATGCGGTAGCCGATCCCAAACAAGGCAGGGTGACCTTCATGGATGCAAAAGCACCCAATGATCATATGTATTACCGGATTTTTATTCAATTGACAGGTAGCTACTCCTTCACCCCTTCCCAACAACCGGTGATCATGATTTCTTCCCCCAACCTTCAACGTGAGGAGTCAGGAGCGGCCTCCAATGAGGCCGAACGCAACCGGAAACCAGAATGGGTTCCCTCCATACATGTGTTTACGGATGACTTTGGGAATGTGAAAGTAGAATTGCCTCCTCCTTTTGGAAAGAAATACCTCATCAAGTTTTTCGACGACCAACAAAACCCGGTTTTTGAGCTCAATGATATCATTGACCTGCCCCTGACCCTGGACAAGTCAAATTTCCTGCATGCAGGATGGTTCTATTTCGAGTTGTATATTAACGGGGTATTGTCAGAGAAAAACAAGTTCCTATTATCAAAAGACAACTAGGCATCGCCGTCAGGCTTTGGCGGTTTCGGCCGCTGCCGGAACCAGCTCCGCTTCAAAGACTTCCTGAAAGTGTTGTTTTACGAGCGCTTTTACTTCGGCCTCGTCGATGGTTCTGCCCAGCTCCTGCGCCAGCGAAGTCACCTGTTTTCCGACGATACCACAAGGCACGATGAGCCCGAAATACTTCAGTTCCGTATTGACATTAAGGGCCAGCCCATGCATGGTGATCCAGCGGCTGCAACGCACGCCCATGGCGCAGATCTTCCTTTCCTTTCCCTTTATCCCTGGGTCCAGCCATACACCGGTCTCTCCAGGGCTGCGCTCTCCCTTTAATCCATAATCAGCCAGGGTGCGTATGATCACTTCTTCCAGGTTGCGCAGGTATTTGCCTATATCCGTTCCAAAATGTTCCAGATCCAGGATCGGATAGGCTACCAGTTGTCCAGGGCCATGAAAGGTAATATCCCCTCCCCTATTGGTTTTGAAGAACTCAATTCCCCTGGTTTCCCTTTCCTGCTCCCCTATCAATACATTTTCCATGTGTCCGCTTTTACCCAGCGTATACACAGGCGGGTGCGTACAAAAAAGTAAATGATGTTGCGTAGGTCCGGCAGGTTTTGCCAATTTGGCCTCCACGTTTGCCTTTAAAAGACTTTCCTGGTAATCCCAGGCCTTCTGATACCCGATCAGCCCACAATCCTGGAATATGACGGTTTGCATCCTGCAAAAATAGGGCAAATTCCCAGGCTGTCGTACTTTTGCAGTTATGGCAACTGAAGCGATGGCAACCCAGGACAATGATGATCTCTTATTGGAAAATGGGGATGCCTCAGAAGAATTATACGTTAGACGCAATATTGTGGTGGACAAAGGCCAGGACCTTTTACGCATTGACAAGTTCCTGATGGCCAGGATAGAAGGGGCTACGCGCAACAAAATTCAGCAAGGGATTGAAGCCGGGTTGGTCTTGGTCAACAACCAGCCCGTCAAATCCAACTATAAGGTTAGACCCAAGGATGAAATTGTGCTGTATTCCGAAACCAATCCGGAAAGCACAGAAATCGTTCCGGAGCCTATGGCCCTGGAAATTGTGTACGAGGACCAGGACCTGATGGTACTCAACAAACCAGCCGGCATCGTGGTCCATCCCGGTTGCGGCAACTACCATGGCACCCTCGTCAATGGCGTTGCGTTTCACCTCAGAGAGCAAAACCCGGATGTAACCGAAGCATTACTCCCCCGTTTCGGACTGGTGCACCGCATCGATAAGAATACCAGCGGCTTATTGGTTTTGGCAAAAAACGAGAAGGCCTCCGCTCATCTGGCAAAGCAATTTTTTGACCATACCGTAGACCGTAAGTACATAGCCCTTGTATGGGGAGATTTTAGTGAAGACCAAGGCACCGTTCATGCCCATGTTGGCAGGCACCAGCGCTTCCGTAAAATCATGACGGCCTATCCGGATGGAGATTATGGTAAAGAAGCCATTACCCATTACCGGGTGCTGGAACATTTCCATTACGTAAGTCTGGTAGAATGTCAACTTGAAACGGGCCGTACCCACCAGATCAGGGTGCACATGCAACTCATCGGGCACCCCTTATTCAACGACGATACCTATGGCGGGGACCGCATTGTCAAAGGCACCATCTATACCAAATACAAACAATTCGTCGATAACTGCTTTGCCCTTTGCCCCCGGCATGCTTTGCACGCCCGGACCCTGGGCTTTATCCATCCCACTACCAAGGAAAGGATGTTCTTCGAAAGTTCCTTGCCTAACGACATCGAGCAACTGATTGCCAAGTGGCGGAGTTACGCGGCCTACAAGGGCGCTCCCGAGGAATAAAAATTGATGGCCCCATGTGGAGACAGGGGGCCATTGCTGAAAACTAAACCTTCTTCGATTGTAGACATGAGATTATAGTATAATCAACTCCGATGCCAGTTGAAAACCATATATTAAGTCATTGATAATTAATTATAAACAAAAAACACCTCTTAAGGAAGTGTTCGTTTTTAAAATAATTATTGTCCGATTTTGATACAGTGCTACTTACCGAAATCGTATAGAGTGGCAGTAAATATCCCTCGCTCTCTTTTCTTGAAAACCACCCCCCAGGTGCCATTGTATCTTAACAGGGTTGGTACCAGCATGTCCCCAATTTTAGATAATTGGGCCTCCATGTGTACATTGAAGTCGTATACGCCGGCATCATAGCTCATATCGTATATCCGGCCCATGACTTCCATGGTTTTGGCATCAAACCAGGTAGTCATTTCGTCAATGACGATCTGATCCCTTTGATCGGAAGTTAAATCCTCCCTGGCTTTAACCGTAAACACATAGCAATCCCGACCATTATAATTTTTCATGTCTATGATGTAGTGGTAAAGCGCTGCGGCATCAGTGGAGAATATATCCATTTTATTACCGAGAAAAGGAATACCGGGAATGGGCTTTCCCGGGTTAAAGAACAATAATTTCAATTGTTCTTTGTGTTTTTCCATCCCACTGAGGTTCTCCATTTTTCCTAAAGAACCATGGACAATATTATTTTCCCCGCAAACGGAACCTTTGGTGAAAAACAAACCCGCATACAACTCTGCCGTAATGTAATTCCAGTCTCCCTTATCGTTACGAATATCTCCCGTCGTTTGCTCACTGAGCGTCTGCATCGTTCTGCAATCGCCCGTTCGCGTCTGGTGGGTTTTGGAGTTCAGGCCAGCAACCAGATTCCCGCGTTTATCCGTCATGCGGATATCATTAATGGAAGTATAACTTAAAGTGCGTAAGGTCTTGAACGCTTTGTAGAAAGTAGTATCGTCCTGAACCCTTCTGATGAAATCCGAAATGTTGATATCGGTACGCAGGACAATTTCGCTGAGCTCTATATAACGTCCCTGAACCTGGATTCCGGTGTCTGGTTTGGTAACCGGTACACGCATCCTTGCCGTATCCTGCACGCGTTGCTGCGCATTCAGGTGGTACAGGCTCAAAAAAGCCAGACAGCATAGACTAATCCTGATCAACATAGGCGGCTGAGGGATTTACCCCTTATTTGGGAAAGGACATTTTGTAATCGACGGATACTTTCCCTTTAGAAATGTCATCCAGCTTTGCTTTGAGCAGTTTCCGCCTGAAGGGTTTTAAATAGTCGATGAACAACTTACCATCAATATGGTCATACTCATGTTGAATCACCCTGGCGCTCAACCCAAAAAAAGTTTCCGTATGGGGCTGGAAATGCTCATCTACATACGAAAGGGTGATCTCTTCAGGCCTTAGCACATCTTCCCTGATTTTGGGGATGCTCAGGCAGCCTTCATTATAAGTCCATTCTTCGCCGGCAAACTCCTGAACGTGCGCATTGATGAATACCTTCTTGATGCCTGGACCGTCTCCGTATTCTTCTTTTTCTTCGTCTTCCATACGAAGGAAAAGTTGTTCGGTATCCACGACAAACAGGCGGATGGGCTTGTTGATCTGGGGGGCAGCTATTCCCACTCCTTGGGAATAATACATGGTTTCCCACATATCGGCGATCAATTTTTGAAGATCGGGGTAGTCAGCCTCAATATCCTTACCAACAGTCCTCAACACAGGGGCCCCGTAGGCCACAATAGGTAATATCATTATTAAAAAGTTCAGGGTCAAATTTACGACATTCTGGCGTTTATAGCCCTTTGGACCTCAGGTAATCCTGGAGTAGTATAGTGGCTGCAATCTCATCCACCAGGGCCTTATTGCGTCTATCCTTTTTCTTTAGCCCACTTTCCACCATGGATTGGGTGGCTAATTTAGAAGTGTAGCGCTCGTCGGCCGTCTCCAAAGGAATATCCGGAAACGCTTTTTTCAGCCTGGCAATGGCCTGACGGACCAATGGAGTGGCATGCGTATCTGAATCATCCCAATTCGTTGGCCAACCCATCAGGATGAGTTCCACCGTTTCCGTCTGCATGTATTTTTTCAACCAGGCCACCAACTCCTGCGAAGGAATGGTAGTCAGGCCTGTAGCAATGATCTTCAGGGGGTCCGTAACAGCTAATCCAGTCCTTTTGCCTCCATAATCGATAGCTAAGATCCTGCCCATAGGTTTAAAGATGCATTGGTGACTTAAATAGGAACATATCCGTTACCACAAAAACGGCAAACACCACGCTGGCAATTCCATTGGTTGTCATAAAGGCCAGGTTCACCCGACTGAGATCGTTGGGCTTAACCAGTCTGTGCTGGAAGACTAACAAGCCGGCAAATATGGCCAGTCCGATGTCATATAAAAAGTTGAAATGTCCGTAAACACCAGCTGCCAGTACGCACAGAACTGAACTCACATGGAGCCATTCAGAGATGCGCAGTGCTTTTCGGGTACCAAAATAGGCAGGCATGGAATGTAAGCGCTGGCTCTTATCGAATGCTTCATCCTGCAATGCGTAAATCACATCAAAACCACTCACCCAAAATACCACGGACAGCGAAAACAACACCGGCAACAAAGCAAAACTACCGGTAACGGCCAGATAAGCGCCGATCGGCGCCAGGGAAAGGCCTACACCCAATACCAGGTGACAAAGGGCTGTAAATCGTTTGGTATAGCTGTAAAACAATACCACAAACAAGGCCACAGGAGACAAATAAAAGCAAAGGGGGTTGATGAAGTAAGTACACCCGACAAAGAGCACACAACAACCGATGACAAACCAGATGGCGCTGTCCTTGGATATGATGCCTGCGGGTATTTCCCGGATGGCTGTTCGGGGATTGAGGGCATCAAACCTGGCATCCAGCCACCGGTTAAACGCCATCGCCGCACTTCGCGCAAACACCATACAGGCTATGACCAGCAAGAATGTAGACCAATTAAACCCATGCCCCGTCTTGAGCACAGCGGCAAAATACCCAATCATTGCAAAGGGCATCGCAAAGATGGTGTGTGAGAATTTCACCAGGCTCAGATAATTTTTCACCGTTGTCATGAGTTATAAGTTTAATCAACTTTTTACTTCATTGGAGGCGCGGTCGGCCTCAAGCATTCCTTTGGCCACTTCCCACAACACGATGCCGGCAGCCACAGAAACATTCAGGGAATGTTTGGTACCGAACTGGGGAATTTCCAATACACCGTCGCAAATTGCCAGTACCTGTTCACCGACCCCTTCCACTTCATTACCCAATATCAATGCAAGTTTATCTTGCGCTCCGGGCTTAAAATCCTGCAAGGGGATACTATCCACCGTTTGTTCCACGGCCCATATCTTGTAGCCATTGTCCTTCAATTCCCGAATAGCGTCCACAATATCATGGGCATAAGTCCACGCAACTGTCTCGGTAGCACCCAATGCCGTTTTTTGAATATCCCGGTGCGGGGGCTGAGGGGTATAACCACACAGATAAATGCCATTGAGTAAGAAAGCGTCCGCTGTCCTGAAAACAGATCCAACATTGTGCATGCTGCGCACATTATCCAGTACAACCATCAACGGAAGTTTTGTAGAACGTTTGAATTCGTCCACAGACATTCGACCCAGTTCCGCTGATTTGAGTTTGAGCATGACCTGCAAAATTACAGGACTTTACCAAAATTCCAGTACTTTTGCATCCTTAAATCATCAATAATCAATAGCTATGGCTTACGATGTAATTGTTGTAGGTAGTGGTCCCGGTGGTTATCCGGCGGCTATCCGCGCTTCTCAACTTGGGTTTAAAGTAGCAATTATAGAAAAGGAAAGCTTGGGAGGCATTTGCCTGAACTGGGGATGTATACCGACCAAAGCTTTATTGAAAAGTGCCGAAGTGATGCAATATGCCCAACACAGCACCAACTACGGCATCAATGTTTCCGGAGCAGAACATGACTTTGGCGCTGTGATCAAACGCAGCCGTGGCGTTGCCGACAAAATGAGCAAAGGCGTTCAGTTCTTAATGAAAAAGAACAAGATCGACGTGATCATGGGATTCGGAAAACTACTGAGCAAAGGAAAAGTAGAAGTGACTGCGGCTGATGGGAAAAAACAAGTAGTGGAAGGCAAATACATCATCCTGGCAACTGGCGCCCGTGCCCGTAACCTGCCCAACCTTCCTATAGATGGAAAGAAGATCATAGGTTACAGGGAAGCCATGTCCCTGCCCACTCAACCTAAATCCATGATTGTGGTAGGAAGTGGTGCCATTGGAAGTGAATTTGCTTATTTCTATAATACACTGGGTACGAAAATTACCTTGGTAGAGTTCTTGCCAAAAATCGTTCCTGTTGAAGACGATGATGTTTCTAAAGAATTGGAAAAACAATTCAAAAAACAAGGCATCACGGTGATGACCTCCAGCGAAGTGGTCAGTGTTGATACCAAAGGAAATGGCGTAGTAGCAAAGGTAAAAACGCCTACCGGTGAAGTGACTTTGGAAGCCGACATCCTACTGAGCGCCGTTGGTATCGTCGCCAACATCGAAGGCATTGGTCTGGAAGAAAACGGTATCAAAACGGAAAAAGGGAAAATCGTTGCAGACAAAACCCAGCAAACCACCCTGGCAGGCGTTTATACTATAGGGGACTGTGCGCCGGGACAGGCGCTGGCGCACGTTGCCACCAAAGAAGGTATATTGGCAGCCGAATCCATTGCCTACCTGGAAAAGAAATTCGCACATCAACCTGAACCGATCGATTATGGTAACGTACCTGGTTGTACGTACTGCGATCCTCAGGTAGCTTCCATTGGTCTGACCGAAAAGCAAGCCAAAGATGCCGGATACGAACTGAAGATCGGGAAATTCCCCTTCATCGCTTCTGGTAAAGCCTCTGCTGCCGGTGCTACGGATGGTTTTGTGAAAGTGATCTTTGATGCTAAGTATGGTGAGTTCCTCGGGGCGCATATGATTGGTTACAATGTCACTGAATTAATTGCGGAGGTCTCTGTTGCACGCAAATTGGAAACGACCTGGCATGAAATCCTCGGCGCCATCCACCCCCACCCCACCATGAGCGAAGCAGTAAAAGAAGCTACTGCGGCTGCATATGGTGAAGCCATAGATATCTAGTTTTCGCGATAAGCGTTTCCACGATAAGCTGAAAAGAAAAAGCGTTCTCGGTTGTGGCCGTAGAACGCTTTTTTATGTAAAAGGAAGATTGCTTTTTTGTTAAGGGCAAGTGAATTGCGCAAATTGCCATCGTAAAAATCCGAATCTTGCATAAAAATATGGACTTTTCTTTTCATATTTATTGCACACGAAGAGAAGATTAAGTATTATTGTTAAAGGAAAATCCAATTCCGTAAGATTTTGTACCCGTATAGATCCTTAAAATCTACATATGAAAACCAAGTACCTTATCGCGCTATTGTTAGCGTGTTTCCTATCCACTATTGCGGCAAATGCCCAGCAGACGAACGGCGTCACGGGCATCAATTACCAGGCAGTGGCTCGTGCACTGGGTGGGATTGTTGTCAGCAATAAGACGGTGAATCTACGCTTCACTATTACCGCAGGAGAAAATGGAGCGGTTCAGTACCAGGAAACCCAACAATTAACAACCAACTTCTATGGTCAGTTTTCCTGCCAAATCGGACACGGAACTATTACCGAAGGCACCTGGGACTCCATACACTGGATCAACCAGAACCAGTACCTCAAAGTTGAAATGATGGCCGAAGAATTAACCGGCGGCAACTATGTAGTACTGGGGAACAATCCTTTCACCGCTGTGCCTTACGCTTACTATGCACTCAATGGTGTCCAAGGGCCTCCAGGCCCTGCCGGTCCTGCCGGTGCCAACGGCGCTAATGGTGCTACAGGAAAGGGCATTAGCAATGTCGTCCTGAACAGCGACTACACGATTACTTTTACCTATTCAGACGGAACCACTTCCCCTGACCTCGGACCTATCCGCGGTGCACAGGGTGTTGCGGGACCTACCGGTGCTCCCGGTCCTGAAGGCCCTACCGGCCCTGCGGGCGCCACTGGCCCTGCCGGTGCGACCGGCCCTGCTGGTCCTACCGGAGCAACAGGGGCGACCGGTGCTACAGGAGCCGATGGCGTGAGTGTAACCACCATCAAATTGAATGCAGACTCCACCTTAACCATAACACTTAGTAATGGCTATTCCTGGACCTCTTCTATCAAAATTGTGGGCACCAATGGTGCTACGGGACCAAAAGGTGCCACGGGTCCTATTGGTCCTGCTGGTCCACAGGGTCCACAGGGTCCTCAGGGTATCCAAGGTCTTCCCGGTCCTACCGGTCTGAGGGGTGCAACTGGCGCAGCAGGACCTACCGGTGCTACGGGCGCAACTGGCGCAGCAGGCGTAAGCGTTCAAACAATCACGCTTCTTTCCGATTCAACGTTATCCATTACCCTCAGTAATGGTTACGTATGGAACTCAACTACCAAAATCATAGGTAGACCAGGCGCAACGGGCGCAACGGGTGCCACGGGTCCTATTGGTCCTGCTGGTCCTACCGGTCCTATTGGTCCTGCCGGTCCTACAGGCCCCACAGGTTTGACAGGTGCTACGGGTGCAACCGGCCCTGCCGGCCCTGCTGGTCCTACCGGTGCAACGGGTGCCACTGGTCCTGCCGGCCCTCAAGGCCCTATTGGTCTTACCGGTGCAACAGGTGCTGATGGTCCTGCCGGTCCTGCTGGTCCTACCGGTGCAACGGGTGCGCAAGGTCCTATCGGTCTGACTGGCCCTGCCGGTCCTACCGGTGCAACGGGTGCAACCGGCCCTGCTGGTCCTCAAGGTCCAGCAGGTGTAGCTGGTCCTGCCGGCCCCATTGGCGCTACGGGCGCCACTGGCGCTACAGGTGCAAACGGTGCAGACGGTAATGGCATCACTTCCGTTGTCCTCAACTCCGACTCTACCCTGACCATTGACTTTACCACTGGCTCTCCCTGGAACTCAGGTACCAAAATCATCGGTCGTCCCGGTACTAACGGAGTAGGACTGGATTCCATCTATATCAATCCCGATTCCACTCTGGGTGCGCTTTATACCAATGGAACCACTTACAAATCCACTCAGAAGGTCATCGGTGTAGGACTGGACTCCGTTTATATCAATCCCGACTCTACCCTCGGTGCGCTCTATAGCAACGGCGTTGTTTATAAATCCACTCAAAAAATCATACAGCCTATAGGTAATGATACGCTTTGGAATGCCGCCAATGATAGCAGCATCATCAACAGAACCAATCTGAAACACGTTGGTATCGACGTTGCAAACCCCATGGCCACCCTGGACCTGGGTGGATCTGTGAACATCATTGATTCTGCTTCTATCATGTTTAACTACCACCCCATCTTCCGCGCCAACGGTATTGTACCTGGAGGCTTCACCTATCCTTCCAACGTAATTGTGGGATACGATGCGGATTCCTTGAACTATGGGGTTGGTCAAAACAACGTACTGTATAATACCTACGTGGGATCCTTTACCGGCCAAATGTCTTCTGGTTACTACAACACCTTCACAGGTGCTTATGCCGGCCGGAAATCAACCATGGGTAGTAATAATGACTTCTATGGTTCATATGCTGGCGCCGGAGCGGATTCCACCGCCTCTACAGGTGGTGTTGGTATAAAGTTTAATACCTTCCTTGGTTCCTCATCTGGGCAATTCTATGGCAACAACCTTGGTTCCTTCCAGGGACAAGGCAACCTGTTTGCTGGATACCAATCCGGGCTATACTATAACGGTGATTATAATACTTTTCTGGGTTACCAGGCCGCTGGTGGACAAAACGGCCAGGGAATGGGTAACGTAGCCGTAGGTAGTTTTGCGGGTTCTACCCTTGCTGGCGCCTCCAACACGATCATAGGTACCAATGCTGCGGAAAAAACAAATGGCGCACCGATGAATCAGAACACCATCGTAGGTGACTCTGCTGGTTTAGTCGTAGGCGCGGATCAGAATACCATCATAGGTTATGCCGCAGGTATATCTAATAATTCTGGCGCCCAGAATACGATCATCGGCGCTTATGCAGCATCCAGCAACGGATCTGGAAAAGACAACACGGTAATTGGCTATAATTCAGGTCCAGGCCTGGCAAAAGGTGTGAATAACGTTGTTATCGGAGATAACGCAGACATCGTTGAACATGGTGGACAATTTGTCAACAACGTTGCCGTTGGACCCTCTTCTTCTGTAGTCACCGGTAACCAAAGTGTGGCGCTGGGCTATGGGGTTTCTGCTTCAGCAGATGATGCCATTGTTCTCGGTGCCTACAGCACCGTTATTACTGACTCCTCTGTCGTCATTGGTACAGCGGCTACCGCTCAGGCCTCGGGCGGAGTAGTGATAGGCGCTATGTCTAACTCCCAGGTGGATTATGGTACGGCTGTAGGTTACTGGGCAGCCACCTCCGGGTTGGGAGCCACCGCTATCGGTACTGCTACTAATGCAGATGGAGACTCTTCTACTGCCTTAGGTGTTTATTCCTATACACAGAACCTGGGAGGCACCGCAGTGGGAACTGACGCTGTTACAGACTTCAACTATAGCACTGCGTTTGGTGCTAACTCCACAGCGGACTCTATCAATAGCTTGGCCGTAGGGCCTTTTGCTACTGGTTATGGAACGTACTCCGTTGGTATAGGCTCCTGGGCTGACGCCGAAAACGAAAATTCCATCGCCATTGGTTCTGTAGCTACCGCCAATAATCTCAATTCCATTGCCATAGGCCAGCAATCCTCCACGGATGGAAACAACGCCCTGGCTATTGGTTCCGCGAGCACTGCTAATGGAATCAATTCTTCCGCCATTGGTAATACCGCTTCTGCCGCCAACAATAACTCCATGGTATTTGGTAACAGCAATGTTGCGGCCTGGGGCTTCGGGATAGAAGCCGACCAATCACAATACACCATAGCGGTGAACCTGCCCAACAGCGCAGGCCTTGCATACATGGACCTGACCGGAAACTGGCACTATCCTTCTGACGTTAACAGAAAGGAAAACTTTGAATCCCTGGACCTGGATTCCGTTCTAGCCAAAGTGATGGCCATGCCGATCACCAAATGGAATTACAAAACGGACCCCAAGACCAAACATATTGGTCCTATGGCCCAGGATTTCTATAAGCAATTTGGATTGGGTAACGACAACAAAACCATTACCCCCATCGATCCGACAGGTATCAGCTTGGCTGCCATCCAGGGTTTGTACAAAAAGCTTAAAGAGGACGAGCAAAAGATCCAGGACCTGCAGTCCATTGTTGACAAGCAACAAGCCCAGGAGGCGCAGATCGATGCCCTGACCGAAAGGCTGAACGAACTGGAAAAAAAGGTAACCAACACGAACGGAACCAATCATTGATCAATTAAGATTACACGCTATGATCACCATACGTAAATCGACTTTGCTGATTGGGCCCCTGCTGACGCTTACGGCGCTGGGTGCTGCCTTTCAGAGCAATGCCCAAACAGCCGGAAACGACACCGCCTGGTCGGTTGTTTCTTCAGGCGGGGGTGGCGCTGTTGTGGCTTTTCAGGGATGGGGATTTCAGGCCAGGTTTGATTCTGCAATAGTGACCTACACTGTAGGAGAAACCTGCATTGCAGACGATCATTTAGACTTGGGTAAATTTCCATTATTTGACGTAACCGAAGGATTTCAGCAACCGGATGGTTATGGAATCAAGCCATACGACAATTACAATGCTATCGATTCCCTGTTATTCTATCCCAATCCTTGCCGCCAGTTCTCCTTCGTAAACTTTCAGTTAAACGAAAGCTTTACGCCGGTAACCCTGAAGGTGTTCGACATGAGGGGTATCCAATCTTATACCGACACCTTCATATGCGGAGACGGGAAGGTGCAGTATCAGTTAACGACCGCCAACCTTGCGCCTGGCATGTACATCGTAGAAATTGTAGGTTTCACAAACAAGCGTTATGTAGGAAAATTGATGATTATTCCCTAATAGGTACTGTTTCTCATGTGTAGTGAAAGCTGTCCCCAATGTGGACAGCTTTTTTTATAACCGGGTCTTATCAGTGTAATAAAAGGGTTACGTTTGTCAAAGCATAACATTCAGCCATGAAGAAGGAATATAAGACGTTATTGATCGGAGTAGTTGCTATTGTAGTATTGGACGCCGCAGGTTCGCTTTGCGCTAAGGAGTTTCATTTTGCTTACGGAAGCCTGACGCCCGTAAGCTTTCTCATATATTTTTTTACGGCTTTTGAAATCACCCGGGCTAAGAACATCAAACCTGGGATCTTATCCTCCACCCTGCTGGGTGCTTTTGACGCATCCTTGGGTTGGTTGATAGCGTGGCTACTGGGGCCGAAAATACCCCAATTTACGCAGGGCCTTACCTTCTCCAACTGGTTCACCATTTTTATCGAAGTGACCATCCTGGCCACGCTGATAGGCATTGCTGCCGGAGGGTTGGCCACCCTATGGCCCCAGAAACAGGAGCAGGCTTAAGCCAACTTTTTCGTAATTTTCAGGGAATACTAAACAGCTAACCATGGACATTTATCCTGTCAGCATCCTTTCGACCCGAATGGTCACCCATAACGTGCGCCAATTCGAACTAGACAAGCCCAAAGGCTATAATTTCATTCCCGGTCAGGCCACTGAGATCACCCTTTCCAACATCAAATGGGAACATGAAAGAAGGCCCTTCACCTTTACCGGCCTCAATGAGTGGGATCACCTTGAATTTACCATAAAGCTTTATCCCGAACGGCATGGGGTAACCGAACAGTTGGGACTGTTGGAACCTGGTGACGAGATTGTCCTCCACGATGTATGGGGAGCCATACAATATAAGGGGGAAGGCACTTTTATTGCCGGAGGCGCGGGCGTTACACCCTTTATTGCCATCTTCCGCCAACTACACAAGGATGGAGCCATAGGCGCCAACCAACTGATTTTCGCCAACAAAACCCAGTCGGATATTATCCTCAAAGATCAATGGGACGAGTGGCTGGGCCCCCAGGTACATTATGTCCTTTCCCAGGAACAGGCGCCTGGATTTGATCATGGCGCCATTGATGAAGCGTGGCTTAAGCAACACATTACCCATTTCAATCAGCAATTCTATGTCTGCGGGCCGGACAAGATGGTTGCGGACATCAAAAAGGCGCTGGAACACCTGGGTGGAGCCGACACCCTGGTAACGGTGGAACGCTGAGGCCGGACTCCGGACGCTGAATACCGCGCGTGCGCCGATCGCTGACCGCTTGCCTACCCAGGGCAGGTGCGACTTTTCCCCCTCACCTGGATAGCTTACCGACGTTTTATAGCCCTTTACCGAGGTATCCCAACAAGTTACCTAGGCATACTTGTGCGCGTGACAACAGCCCATTAGCTTTGTATCATCATTTAAAACATACCAACTTAAACATACCAAACCATGGAAGCTAATGATATTAAGGACGAGTCTAAGGAGGAGGTCAAGGATCAAAACTTCAAGGATATACAGAACCGGGCAAGAAAAGGAAGGATAACCGTAGGCGTTCTCATTGTGCTGGCAGGCGGTCTGTTGCTGTTGCAAAGACTGAACTACTGGCTACTGCCTGATTGGCTATTTACCTGGCCCATGATCCTGATCTTAATCGGGTTGTATACCGGGATAAAAAATGGGTTCAGGTTTGCCGGAAGCATTATCATGATTGGAATAGGCAGTATTTTCTTATTTCAGGAAATCTTCACCGCTATCCCCGTGGAACGCTATCTCTGGCCCATCATCCTGATCACTGTGGGGCTGGCCTTTATATTTGGCCGGCATAAGCATTGCGGTCCCGGAAGGTTCAGACACCATAAAAGATACTATAAGTACCAATGGGGTGAAGAGTGGAAAGAACAATGGAAAAAGGACAAGTGGGCAAACTGGTACGCCCAGCAAAAATACGCAAGCACCTATGAGCCAGGGGTAAAAAGCGAAGATGGAGATGTAATAGACGTCAACGCCGTTTTCGGAAGCGTAAAACGGACCATCCTTTCCAAAAATTTCAAAGGAGGAGAAGTGAATACGGTTATGGGGGCTTGTGAACTAAATCTGACCCAGGCAGATATTTCAGGGAAGGCGATACTGGAAATCAATACCGTGTTCGGAGGCACAAGGATTATGGTTCCCCCCAATTGGGAGGTGCATTCTGAAATGGATTCTGTCCTGGGCAGTCTGGAGGATAAACGCCCTACCCATTTGTTAAAAGCGGATCCTGAAAAAATACTCATACTCAAAGGCGCCTCCGTACTCGGAGGAACAGAACTGGATTTAGGCTAATCAAAGTATCTACCCATACACACCAAACTCTTTTTTATGAACTGGTATCTTGCAAAGATCGCGTTTCAGATCATCTGTGGAGAGGGGAATCACCATCCCCAATTTGATGAACAACTCAGGCTAATCTCAGCTATTGACGAAGAGGAAGCGCTCCTCAAGGCCAGAAGTATTGGTTACAAAGAGCAAGAGAGTTTCTTAAACCAGCACCATAAACTGGTACAATGGAAATTCATCGACGTCTCTGAACTCTATAAAATGAGTGACCTCATCGATGGCGCTGAACTATACTCCCGGATCGAAGAGCCAACGAACGCAGATACCTATATTGATCTGATCCACCGTAAAGCGCAACACATAGCATCAAACGCTACCCATAGCCTATTACAATTGGTATAATGACGAAACCACCTATAGCTGTTGTACGTTTCAGGTTTATCTTTTTGGCTTGCTGGCTTGCCTGGACATTCATTTGTGCCTGTATGCTCAACCACTTTGGGGTGCGTTTAAATGCAGCTTTTGAAGACAGCCTGATCAGCAATAGCCTATTCTGTATCGCTTCCATTGCCCTTAGTACGGTGCTGGGGTTCTGGAGGCCCAAAGGTGCGAAATACTATATCCTCGTACTGTGGGGTGTGATCCTGGTGATTCTTTGTACCGGCCTTTGCCATGGCATATTGAAAGTGTTATTGGCTGCTGAACCGGGCTATCTGAACATACTCCAGCAATCCATGTATATCCGGGCCTGCATGGGCTTTCTTTTACTGGGAATAACGGTGCTGTTGTCTTTGTTGTGGTACACCCTGGCCGAGCAGCACGAAAATGAGCGAAGGAAAAACAATGCGGAAAAGTTAGCCAGAGACGCTGAATTATATAACCTCCGCCAGCAATTGCAACCTCATTTCCTGTTCAACAGCCTTAATTCCATCAGTGCCCTGGTGGGTTCTGAGCCTGAGCAAGCCCGCAAGATGATCCAACAGTTGTCAGACTTCCTGAGGGGCTCCATTAAAAAAGATGAGCAGTCCAGGGTACCCTTATCCGAAGAGTTGGACTACCTTAACCTTTACCTTGAAATAGAAAAGGTGCGTTTTGGCCACCGGTTATCCACCGTTATAGAAAGTGACGAGCTGAGTGAAGATTATTTTATTCCTTCCCTTCTGCTTCAACCCATCGTAGAAAACGCCATTAAGTTCGGCTTGTACAATACCACCGATGCGGTGACTATTCATATCACTACCGTTGTGGAAGATAAGGACCTGGTCATCAAAGTAACGAACCCCTTTGATCCCGAAACGTCCTCCCCCAGAAGGGGAACCGGGTTTGGGCTGAACTCTGTTCAAAGAAGGTTGTACTTGCTTTTTGCCCGCAACGACCTTTTACAAACATCCGTCTCCGGACGATTATTCACCACTATTATCAAAATACCACAGATACATGATCAAAGCCATATTGATTGATGATGAGCCACTGGCCAGGGCTGTATTAAAAGAGTATCTGAACGATTATGCTGACATTACCGTAGTTCAGGAATGTAATGATGGTTTCGAGGGCGTCAAAGCCATTCAGCAGCATAAACCGGAACTGATTTTCCTGGACATTCAAATGCCCAAAATAAACGGTTTTGAGATGCTGGAACTGATCGAACACCCTCCTGGGATCATATTCACTACTGCATTTGATGAATTTGCCCTCAAGGCTTTTGAAGCCCATGCGGTAGACTATTTACTCAAGCCCTTCAGTAAAGAACGGTTTGGAAAAGCCCTGCACAAATGGAAGGAGCATCAACAACCACCCGTTTCCATGCCCGTAGCCCTGCTGGAAACAGCTGCTCATTCTCCCCAACAACAAGAAAGGGTTGTCGTAAAAATCAATGGAAAAATTAAAATCATCCCCGTTGGAGATATAGAATACCTGGAAGCCTCCGATGATTATGTACGTATCTATACCAAGGATGGTAGCTTTCTGAAAAACAAAACCATGCAATTTTTCGAAGACAGCCTCCCACCCTCAGAGTTTGTCCGGGTACATCGATCTTATATCCTCCACGTAGGCCAGGTCACCAGGATTGAACCATACGAAAAGGATCAGCAGATCGCACTGCTACGCGGCGGCGCTCGGATACCCATTTCCAAGAGTGGGTATGCCAGGCTCAAACAGGTGTTAGGTATTTAGCCCTATCGGCATATAAAAATCCCGTCTTCGTGGTTGGCATCCAACCTTGAAGACGGGATAATATTTTATAGCGGTGTTGGTTCGGCGTCAGCCGAATCCGGATTCGCTGGCCCTACGCTTTAATGTCCAATGGACCCAAATACTTTTGACAGCAGTGCACTGGCTTGTCCTGCTGGATTGGCACGAATGGCTTTTTCCTCCTGAGCGATTTCATAAAAAATCCCATCAAGGGCTTTTGAAGTAACATAGCTCACCAGGTCTGGATTTACCTTCTTGGTAAACGGCACTTTATTATACGTCCCGAACACATCCTTCCAATAGGTAGTGGCATGTGTTTTGGTCAACGCTGTATCAATGGTGGGCTTAAAAGCAATGGTCAAAGAAAGCGTTGTTTTGGTCCTCAGGTAATGCGTGGCGGCTGTATCTCCCCCAGTAAGCAGCCCCTGGGCATCTGATATGGACATTTGGGTGATGGCATTCAAAAAAATATTGGCGGCCGAGGCGCTGGCTTGTTCTGCCGCCCTGTTCATGGACAGGATCAACTGGTCCACCTGGGGGCCAAAGCCCATCTGCCTTAATTTACTTTCTACATTGGTTGCCTCTGGAGGCATCAGGATCTTAATGGCTGCATTCTTAAAGAAGCCATCCATTTGGGAAAGCTGAGTACATCCTTTCTGAACCCCATTAGACAGGGCTAATTTCAAAGCGGATCCCATATCACCCTGGGAAAGGCTCGATAATTGAGCATTGGCGGTAAAACTCAGTGTACAACAGAGGATCAGGGCCGGAAGGGTAAACTTTTTTACGTTTATCATAGAGATTGTCTTTTTTAATGAAAGGTGCCTAAAAGTAAAGAAACCGTCGCTACCTGCGACATCTTTACAAATCTTTAGCATATTTCCCCTGTATTATTTAGCATATTGCCTCCGCATAAAAGGATAAATTAATATGGAACAGGCCACCTTCAGCATCTGGGAACAGGAAGCATATCTTTGTTCAAGGGACATCATCATAGTGGGGGGAGGACTTGTTGGACTCTGGAGCGCCTGGTTTTTAAAACAATCCCGCCCCGATCTGGACATAGCCATTGTGGAACGGGGTCAGCTCCCCATGGGGGCCAGTACCCGCAATGCCGGGTTTGCCTGCTTTGGTAGTCCAGGAGAAATCCTGGAGGATTACAAGACCATGGGCCGGGACCAGGCGCTGGAATTGGTGGAAATGCGCTATAAAGGACTGAAAATCCTCAGGAGACACTTCCCGCCGGGGCTGATCAATTTTGAGGCTTGTGGAGGATATGAATGTTTTTCCACTGGAAAACAATATGACGACCTCATGAATGGATTAGATGGACTCAATAAAGACCTGGCTGATATTACCGGTTACAAACCTGTTTTTTCCCCATCAGATAGTTCCCTGGAAGATTTGGGATTAACGGGATTCGATCATCTCCTGTTTAACCCCCTGGAAGGAGCCTTGCATTCCGGGCTATTGGTCCGGGCGCTTACCCAAATGGTCTTGTCCATGGGTGTCACCATTTTTACGGACACCCAAATTGTAGGTTGGGATGAATCCAGCACCAGCATAAACCTTCAAACCGACAGGGGTTTTGCCTTGCACGCGGAGCAGGTCTTATGGTGTACCAATGGTTTTGCAGTTGAACTAATCAAGGGTCTGGACCTGACACCAGCCAGGGGCCAGGTATTGGTTACAGAACCCATTGCTGGCTTATCGCTCAAAGGAACCTTCCATTTTGACCAGGGCTACTATTACTTCCGTCACCTGGGAGACAGGATTTTATTAGGGGGAGCCAGAAACCAGGACATAGAAACCGAGACCAGTACTGCACTCCAAACCACCGATACCATACAACAGGCGTTGGAATCCTTCCTGGAAACACACATTACCCAAGCCAAAGGCATATCCATATCCCATCGCTGGGCGGGCGTCATGGCCATGGGAAATGAAAAGAAACCCATTATCCAGGCGCTAAGTCCAAGGGTATTTTGTGCGGTCCGTATGAGTGGGGTTGGCGTAGCCATCGCTCCATTGGTAGGACAAAAAGCAGCGGATTTAATAACCAGGATCAACTAATTTGATTATATTGTCCATCCAATAAATCAATTACTTATGTCTTCTGTCATCTGGACACTGGTTATAGGCGGATTAGCTGGCTGGATCGCCGGAAAGCTCATGAAAGGATCAGGCTACGGCATCCTTATCGATATCTTGCTGGGCATAGTGGGCGGATGGTTAGGTGGATTGCTGTTCGGCCTCATTGGAATCGGCGCCCATAATATTATTGGGGAATTGGCCGTATCCATCGTCGGGGCCGTGGTACTGATCTGGTTGATCCACGCTATCAAGAGGAGCTGATCAATCTTCGCAACGTGTTTTTCCCTAAAAAATTGTTGCTCTACCCAACGTTTCCTTAAGCAAGGAGCGTACATGAGGGTATGAGACACAAATTCTACCTCCTGACAACGATCTGTTTGCTGGCCCTGATCACAAGTGCCATGGCACAGAAATCTGATTCCTGCAACGCAGGGTTCAGTTATTCCATTAACCTGGTTAATGGAAAAGCAGTGACCTTTGTCGCTTACGATAGCGGGCAGGCAAATACGGTCATCAGTACCTGGAATTTCGGAGACGGGACCACACAGCGGGGTACCAATGTCTCTCATACCTATGCCGCCTGGGGTAATTACACAGTAACCCATGTTGTCGTAGACTCTGCAACCCGCTGCATGGATTCTACCAGCCAAACCGTACAACTAGATAGTACCTCCTCCTGCTTCCCAGGGGGTGTCAGCTTTACCTATGTGAGGGATTCGTCCAAAGCATATACTTATACCTTTACACCCAATCCCAACAGTAGTGCCGACCATTATTACTGGTCCTTTGGAGACGGCGCCACCTCCACTAAAAAGACACCCACTCATTCCTTCGGTAATTCGGACAGTGCATTATATTCCGCTACGGTAACCCTGACCATAGCAACTACCGGTAAAGACAGTTGTTCGGCTTCTACCAGTCAGCAACTGTCCTTGGGAGGCCCTGTTAAGGATAGTACCCCGACCTGCACCCTGGCTTCTCAGGCAACAATTGTCGATTCAACTTATAAGAATAAGCCAGGTTACTTTAAGTTCTATGCCTATCCTCAGAATTCATCCTATAAGTACTTTTGGAACTTTGGAGATGGAACTACCTCCACTAAAATGGACCCCACCCATCAGTTTGCGATAGTTAACAAGTCCTATGATGTGACTTTAAATATTATTGCGCCGCCCACTAAGCCTGGTCAGGACAGCTGTACCGGATTTGCTCAATTGATCACGAATAATCCTGGAGGCGATTCTACTGGAAACGACAGCACTGGTTCCAGGTGTTCGTTGACTTATTTAAGCTTCTCTTATTCTTCAGATTCAACCCATCCCAGGGTGATCCACTTCCTGCCTTCTCCGGACAGCAGCGGCTATCATTACTACTGGAGTTTTGGAGATGGAACCACTTCCACCCAGGCAACACCGACCCATACTTATGCAGCAGGTGGCTCTAGCTTCACGGTAAATTTGGTGGCTACCCAATCTGGTAAGGACAGTTGCCAGGGCAATGCACAGAATACCGTTTACATTCAAAGTGACTCTACCGGACACGATAGCACTGGCTCCAGGTGTTCGTTGACTTACCTGAGCTTCTCGTATTCTACAGACTCTGCCAGTCACAGGGCGGTTCACTTCCTGCCTTCTCCGGACAGCAGTGGTTATCATTACTACTGGAATTTCGGGGATGGTTCGACTTCAACGCAAGCAGCACCCACCCATACATATGCCGCTGGTCCATCAAGCTATACGGTAAATCTGGTGGCTACCCAGTCAGGACTCGATAGCTGTCAGGGTGTCGCCCAGAATACGATCTACTTCAATGACAGCACTGGATCGGATTCCACCCGTACCCCCTGCTCAATGGATAGTAGCGCGTCGTTCAGCTCCTATGCGGATTCCTCCAATAAGCTGGAAGTGCATTTCATACCCCAGCCCAATAGTTCCACTTTCAACTACTACTGGACCTTCGGAGATGGTACTCAGTCCAGACTGGCAGCCCCCGTTCATGTGTACGCACACCCAGGAACTTATGACGTAAATGTCAATATTACCTCCACTCCCCTGCCGGGATACACGGATAGTTGTCAATCCTATGCTGACCATACTGTAACAGTAGATAGCACCACCACAGGGCCTGCTTGCTCCGTCAGCTTTGGTTATAGTTTTGGAAGCACCAATGCCAAAACGATAACATTCCATGCTTATCCAGTTCCAGACTCTGCTGTAAGTGCTCAATGGAACATTGTAAATGTCGATTCCTCCTACATTTATAACTTAACTGGATTAGCTCCTACTGTTACCGTTGGTGATACAGGTTTATACATAGTAACTTTGCAAACACAATCAGCCAGTGGATGTTCTGCGTATGTCCAGTCCTTTGTTGAAATAAGCGGTAAAACCTGGTTATCGACACCTAACGATACGGTGGCCAGGATTCAAAGCTATCCCAACCCAGCTACTGATATTGTCAATCTGAAAGTAACCCTGAAGAGCGATGGTCCCATTAGTATTACTATCTTTAGCGCCATGGGTTCTCAGGTTGGTGTGATACAGACAAGTGGAGCGAGTGGAGATAATCAAGTAAGCATCCCAGTGAAAAATCTGCCCCAAGGTATTTATTTCATGCACATTCAAACAGGAAATACAAGCAGTCAAAGCCGGTTTCAAAAGCAATAGATGCCTGCTGAACAGGAAGACATAGCGATATTGATAGAGGGTTGTAAGAAAAATAACCGAAAAGCTCAGGAACAGTTATACAGCAGGTTCTATGACGCTATGGTAAAACTTTGCCTTCGCTACACTAAAAATGAGCAGGATGCCTTGGAGGTATTGAACAATGGGTTCTTAAAAGTATTTAAGAAAATCCATTTGTTTGATGCTACCAAGGCATCTCTCTATACCTGGATCAGGACCATTGTCATCCATTCAGCCATTGATTTCAGCAGATCTCAAAAGCTACGTTATGATACTACGCCCCTGTCTGAAAATGATGAACCACCGATAGAAAACGAAGCCATTCAAAAAATAAAAGCAGAAGCCCTGCTATCTTTAATCAGAAGCTTGCCTGTAGCCACCCAGCTTGTATTCAACTTATACGTGGTGGAGGGCTATAGCCATAAAGAAATCGCGGAGCTGCTCAGTATCAGTGAAGGCACCAGCAGATGGCACCTAAGCGAAGGAAGAAAAATGCTTAAACAAACCATTCAATTGCAGCAAGTGGACACATGAGTGAACTAAGGGAAAATAGGAATATTTGGGAGGATGCTCTCAATAAGGTCGATACCCCTCCATTGCCGGACTCCTGGAAGGCCATGGAAGGGATATTGGACAATGAAATGCCCCCTCCCAGCAACAACCGGTACTGGAGCTGGCTCCTGTTGCTGTTATTGCTACTCATTATTGGGGTATGCTATTTCCGTCCCTCTGCCGGCAACCATTCCCAGCAAAACACTTCTTTGGCTAGCCATTCACCGGCACCTGTCAATGGCTCAGGATCTGTCGGTGACCAGGCCACCAACTCCGAAGCCGATACAGCTGATACCACCAATTCAGGATCCACCCAATCAGGTAGTCACAATACTGAGACATCTTCCTCAGCAAGCACCACCAACGCCGGAGCAGCCGGTTCTGGGGCTATCAGTTCCGGAGCGGCCAATTCTGGAGCAGTCAGTTCTGGAGCGGCCAATTCTGGAGCAGCCGGTTCTGGGACTATCAGTTCCGGAGCGGCCAATTCTGGAGCAGTCAGTTCTGGAGCAGCCAGTTCTGGAGCAGCCAATTCCGGAGCTATCAGTTCCGGAGCGGCCCAAACGGGGTCACTAAGCTCTGGGGCTTCTACGTCTTCGCCTGCCAAGACAGCTGCGAACGGAGCCACGCCAAATGTGAGTGTTAACCCACCAAGTGCGGCAAATACCACAACAGTGACAAGTCGCACCACTTCAGATACAAAGCACAACACTTCAAAGACAAGTCACTCCCCTTCTGGGACCAGGGCAAGCCCTTCAATGACAAGTCGCTCCCCTTCAGGGATCGGGGCAACCGCTGCAACAGCTGAAGCTCACGCCTCGGAATCAGGGAATACCACTTCCGGTTCCGGAGGAACCGTGTCCCAGGGAACCGAGTCCCCGGACACCGGGGCGAAAGGTACCAGCAATAACATTACTCCTACCAGTGCTACAACAAATACAGGCGCCCTAACCGGGAAAGCCAACGGCGAGGAGGCCCCCAACGCTACCGGTACAACGACTTCCAACGCTGCGAGCGGTACGACTACTACCAACGCTGCGAACATTCCCGGTAGGAGCGCCCTGGGTGGAACAACTGCAACATCAGCAAATAAGTCTACTACTACGTCTAAAAACACCAGTCCTGCGAAAACGACAAACACAACGGCTGCCAAATCCGCAAAGAAGTCGCCCCCATCCAAGGATGCAGCGCACAAGCACGGCTTTTCGGTTGGCATTGGGCTTAATCAGTTCTTTGCCCTGGGCGATCAGTCTAAATCAAATCTAAATGCAGACGGAACAACAGGAACCCTTACGGATTATCTGCCTGTTCCGGAAATAAGGTACTATTTCAGGCCCCGGTTGTATGTGCAACTGGAAGCCCAGTTTAATACCCCCCAGTATACCAAACCCAACCTGGTGGCCAGCCAGCATGTAACACTGGATTCGTCTAATACGGTTCAGCCTTATACTGCAACGTCTGTCTACATTAAAAAACTTTATTACTTCAATCTGCCCTTAAGCGTGCATTACAGTCCCATCAAGCATTTATTCCTGGGTGCAGGGATTGAATATGCCAAGATGACCAATGGCGTTGCTTTATTCCAGCAATACAGCAGCAGTTTAATTACGACTACCAATGGAAATAATCCATCGCTGACAGATTCAATCCACTATAGTAAACTTCAATCATTCAAGGGAGACTCCGTTTATAAAATGCTCAACACCCAGGAGTTCCGGGTTTTGTTTGACGCTAGTTTCCAGTGGAAGGGATTCACGTTGGGACTCAGGTATAACCAAGCTTTGGAGCGTTTCATCAACGTGCAGATCTCCAATTCCCAGGTAAGCCAATCCAGGAACAGCTCTTTACAATTGTACCTCAGGTATACTTTGTGGAGGCAGAAGACCTTAAAGCCCTATGAGTGGTAGGGAGCCAAGCTCCAGGAAGGCAGTCCGCAGCAGTCGCATACCAGGAAGGCAGTCCGAGGCAGTCGCATACCAGGAAATCAGGCCATGGCAGCGCATACCAGCGTGGCAGTCCGCGTAGCCGTATGACGGCTTCGGCGGCAATTAATTCTCTATCCAGATCACTGAATTATCCGTCCCGTATTCATTTTCTTCCCAGAGTTGATTGCCGGGGTCTTTGATCCAGTCCCCATCTACGATGAATTTATAGAGGTGTTTACCAACCGATAGGTGTATATGGAAAATCCAGTCCTGGCCTGATCGTTTCATCAGAAGCGCATCCGGTGTCCAATTATTGAAGTCACCAGCGAGGTATACTTTATGTGCATTATCATAACCAGTTAGCCGGAAGGTATAATTGGCGCCAATGATGAGATAGGATGCGTTCCCGTTTTCTTTCCTACTGATGAATAGCGGATTGTCAGGGTCCGTTATCCAATGCCCATCTACCCTGAACTTATAATCATAGTTGCCGGGCCCGAGGACATAGGGGATTTCCCAACCCGAAGGTGTCAACTTCAAGTGTAATTCAAAATCCCGCCAATCATTAAAGGATCCAGCTACTATTACTTCCCTTGCATCCGCATGTCCGGGTAGCTTAAACATATGAGGTTTGCCAAGGGCTATTACAGAGTTGTATCCATGCTCCCCGTCTGGTAACTTGTTTTTGTTGGCTGGATCAGCTATCCATTGTCCGTTAACCACAAACTTATAAGTATGGGTGCCTTCAGAAAGGTATACATCGATTTGCCATCCATTGGGCACTTTGGTAAGGGGTAGTTCATTGGATTTCCATCCATTAAAACTACCGGCCAGGAATACTTTATGCGCGTCAGGATATCCGTTCAACGATAACCTGGTATTGGTTTTATAGTATACTGAATTTTGATTACCCCTTCCATCATCTTCCACCAGCTCATTGTCCCGATCCACCGTCCATCCTCCATCCACAATGAATTTGTACCAGTATTTACCAGATCCTAATTTCACCTGGGCGATCCAACCACTGTCGGTATGCCTCATTGGTAAAGAACTGCTTTCCCAACCATTAAAGCTACCCGCCAGAAACACAGCACCGGCGTTTGTGGACCCCCGCATAAAGAAAGTGACAAAGGAATCCTGAGTGGCAAAGCTGTGCTTGTTTACAAATTGGTTGAATCCATAGCGAAGGTTGTCGTTTTCCGCAGGAAATAAATCCGCGCTGTTAGGGTGATTTTCCGTTAACACCATTCGCTTTCCTGGGTCTGTCATATCGACGAAACCCAACAGCTTTTTGGATATAACCAGCACCTGATTATTGATTACATCAACCCTCCATCCTTTCTTACGCAGCTTATCAAACTTCTGCTTTGCCATGATGTGTTCAAGATCCAGGTCCTGCAACCCGAACTGATCGATAAAATGTTCCAGCTGCATCCTGTCAATCCGCTTGTCCAGCTTGATGATCATCCTGCCATCCTTGATGGTATAGGTTGCTTGTTGTGCAATGGTTCCAAAAGAAAGGGCCAGGAAGCAGCAAACAACTACCCATCTTAAAACAGGTAGCGTAGATTGCCGAATATGTCCTTTGCTCATTTCCATAAGTACATTTTCCTGGTCACAAAGTTAAACCCTATTTTATGTTGAGACAGGTAATCGGTACCCAACATACCATCTATACAATTCCCATAGGCATCACACATACTTTGCAGGTTGGTGATGAGGACCGGAAGGGAAGGTATAGGAAGCTCTCCCAGCTGCAACCCTTTGACTTCTCCGTAAAGGGCATCCACCCCTTGGGCGCCCGATCCATTTAGGTGAACCCTGCGGGTAATGATTACGCTTTCAAACACTTTATTGGGCAGGCGGCTGTCCAACACACTGGATTCCGCTCCACTGTCTATAACAAACTTGAGTTTCTTACCTTTTAAATTCAAGTGGGCTATGATCTTATCCTGCTCCATGTCAATAGGGATAGAACTGTAAGCGGTAGTATCTGTCAACCATTCACTTTGATAGGTCGATGCTTCTTTTCGGTTCATTTGATGCAGAAATACCAGATTACGGTCATAGTCTATGATCAACTCACAATGTTCAAACAACTTCATGCCCAATAGTCCAAAGATTTTGACCCCTTTGGTATTTTCCAGATGGCCCAGGTTCACTAAATCCGCATCCTGGTGATAGTAATGCATGGCGCCCAAAGTCAGGCTATCTACCCTGGTTTGAGCCGCCGTTGTGATGGCTCCCGTTACGCCCCCACTTTCAATGGGATTGGAGGTGGGGTAACGACGAAAATAAGTGAGATTCAGGACTAAATTGGGGGTTCCGGTATCCAGCACAAAAAGACCGGTCGTAGTATCGGCCTGAGCCTGGATCAAGATCAGGTTGCCTACCCTGGTAAAGGGTAAAATACATGTCTGGGGATCGATAATCAGGGCCTGGGTAAAGTGAATTTTCAAAGGACCCGTGGTCCGAGATGGACCCGTGGTCCGAGATGGACCCGTGGGCTGAGATGGGTCCGTGGTCCGAGATGGACCCGCGGGCTGAGATGGACCATTGGACCGAACCGGATCGGACGAGGGCTCCTGGAGCGCCAGTAACGGCTGAGGGACGAGCCCCAAATGATACCGGGCACTCAGCAGGTACTTAAGGGGGGAGAACGGCAAAGGCTGCCGGAGCGCCGGCTTTGGCCCACCCCCACAAACTGCCCTCGCTTGTATATGACAACAAACGAGCAATCCCACCAGGCAGATTAGCAAGCTCAAAGCCCTCATTGCATCAAAGTACGGCTTTCCCCTTATTTTTGTTTTGATTTAAGAAAACATTATGCCCTTTTATAAGCAATTCATTTACCTAGCCCCCTTCCTATTGCTGTCCTGTCATAATAATGAAAACGACACCGACAACAGTGGAAAAGCCCCTGGTGGAAATACCTTAAGCTATAAGGTTATCAAGCAGTACCCCCACGATACCCTGGCCTTCACGCAAGGGTTGGAGTTTTACAAAGGAGGATTGTATGAAGGTACAGGGGAAGAGTCCTACTCTCCTATCCGTTCTGAATTGAGAAAATTAGACCTTACTACAGGGAAGGTGCTCAAAAAAGTAGACCTGGATACCCAGTATTTTGGAGAAGGCATTACCTTTTTCGGAGATAAGATTTATCAGTTGACCTGGCAAAGCCATGTGGTATTTCAGTATGATACCAATTTTCATTTATTGAAAACTTTCCATATGCCGACCGAAGGTTGGGGGCTTACCCACGACAACCAACACCTGATCGTCAGCGATGGTTCTTCTAAATTATATTTCCGGGATCCGGCCACCCTGGATACGGTTAAAACAATAAATGTGTCGGAAAACGGAACCCTGGTCAATAACCTTAATGAGTTGGAATATATGGGGGGATTTGTTTATGCCAATATCTGGCAGACAGACTATATCGTAAAAATAGATCCAGCCACCGGCAACGTAGTGGGTAAGGCTGACTTCACCAACTTACTTAAAGATCACGGTCAGACGGTCTATGATGCCAATGATGTGCTCAATGGCATTGCTTACGATTCGGCGACCAATAAGCTTTACATCACGGGCAAGCGTTGGCCTTCCCTATTCGAAATCCAGTTTAATTAAGCTTTCGCGATATAAATAACCGAGGAAGACTTTTCCGGCTTGCCGGAGGCCCGCAAATTTGAATTAAGTCCAGTCAACGCAGCATGAACCAGTCTGTCGGCGCCATATTGATAGCGTTCGCTGAGCATACTCACGTAAAAGCTGTCGAACACCATGGGCTTCATTTCCTTTAGGGCAAATCCCCCTTGGGTAAGCAATATCTGCATGGATTGGGGGGAAAAATGATACAAATGCCTGGGCACATCATAAGCGGCCCAATAAGGCCCGTAGTGTGCAGCATCGTGGGAAGTATAATTCGGTACGGCGATCACCAGGGTACCACCAGGTACCAGTAGTTTTTTACACTGGTTAATATAAGCCTTGAGCTCATGGACGTGTTCGAGTACATGCCACATGGTAATGACGTCAAATGATCCCGGCGCAAGCCCAAAGAGTTGATCCACCGGGGACACATCCAATCCGTACAACTCGGAAGCCTTTGCACGGGCGCCGGCATCGGGCTCCAGGCCGCGAACATTCCAGCCGGCGAGCTTCATAGTGTTCAAAAAGGCACCGGTGCCGCAACCTATATCCAGCAAGCTCCCAGAAGCCTTCCCACTAACGGCTACGATCAGATCCTTCTTCTTTTTCAATGTGATAGACCTGATGCGGTGATACAACTTGTTCACCAATCCTTCTTTGGTATCGCTATGGGAAATATAAGTCTCCGACTGATAAAAGGGTCCGATATGCTCCGCCTCGGGCACGTCCTGGGTAAAACGAAGTGAACAGGCGCCACATTCCCAGATAGGAAATACTTGCTTAGAAACGGTGTAATCCCTGGCTTCCAGGGCTGGTCGTATGGTCTTTTCCCCGCATACGGGGCACTGTTGATAATGGATCATGCGGGAGGCAAGGTAGGATTTTTTGGCTTATGGTGCGCTCTGGGGCAGGGTTTGTTGATTTCGGAAGCGATCTATCTGACCATTGTGCTGGTACAAATAAAAGCCTAAACCGGCTAGTCCGATTACGCCTAAGACAAGCGCCCAAATCCACCACCGGGATTTGCGCAGGGGGGCCTCTTCCCCCAGCAGCTCCACCATTTGGGTATTGGTCTTTTCGGTATCCCCTACCTGAATGGTATGTTCCGCATTGGTCCGGATCACGCGTTCCGCAGTTACCGGAGGAAAAGCAAAGATGGATTTGGAGGATAAATCAAAACTCATATCTCCGGCAATCCCTTTTTTAATGGCGCCGAATCCTTCCCAAACCAGGGGAATCCCCTTTTTGATCCCTTCCAGCGTGGTATGGCAAAAATCCTCGAACTGCCTTTCGGCCACGTCCTCAGACACCTGCATGGCCTTAGCAATATAGCGGATCTGGTCCTCTTCTGCCGGAACAGGAACGTCGGAGGTAAAACGGAAAGCAGGTGTAGGCGGGAGGATACGGCGGTTAACAATATCTGTCTGAGAGGCACGGATATGCAATTGCAGGAACCCTATGCCCTTCAATCCCACTTGCTGGTACTGCAACAGGTATTTCAACAAAATTTCTTTCATCCTACCTCTTTTGTCCGAACGAAAATACAACTCCACCGACAAAATTAAAGCCTAATGCCTGATATTGGTTCCAACGCTGGTATTGATCGTTGAGGATATTATTGCAATCCAGCCACAGGCCTACGTTTTTAAATATGGTAAACTCAATGCCCGCATTGAGGTCAAATGCCCCACTGAGGGTTTTGGACGTCTTTGCCTCAGACAGGTACCAGGGACCTCCCCAGGTAAACAGGTCCGCCTTAAACGTAACGTCTTTCACAGGCTGCCAACGCAATTTGGAAGTCAACTGAAAGGGCAGCAGGTGCCAGGGCTCGGGTGCTGTCCGTTGCCCATAATAATTATTGATGTCCGCAGCTACCGCCAGACTAAAATGCTGAGGCGCCGTGAATTGTAGTTCACCATGCAACTGGACGTTTTTCAACTGCGCCTCTTCCACGGTCTGAAAGCCCATACCCGTAATGGAATCATTGACAAACAGCGGCAGGTCCGTGTATTTAAGGAAGGACACCTTAGCCAGGTAAGTCACATGAGAACCAGCACTCCCCTTGATACCACCCCAGAGGTTACGGACTTCAGTATTGTATTCCTGATCCAGCTCGTCCAGATAAGGGTTTACGCTTTCCAGGTATTGGTAAGTGTTTTTCTGATAATATCCTTTCCACCCACCTATCAGGGACAGGGGCTCCGTCAGCTTGAGGGTGAAGTCAATGTTGGGATACATATTGAACTTACCACCCGCGTTATTGTCCCAACTGGGGTTGATGCCGGCATTTAAAGTGAAGGTCTCATTATGATAAGCCAGTACGGGGTTGAGGAAAAAAACATTGTTGGAAATGCTCCCGGAAGCCATTGTATCATTTTTATAATCCGTCAGGTCTGCGCCCACATTCACTTTGAAGGCCCAATTATCCCCAAACCGCCTTTCCAGGGGAACCTGAACCAATGCATTGATTTCCTGCGCATTACGGTTATCCCTAAAGACGGAAAAATTTACATGCGGGTCGTAGGAGAATCCATATTCATTGGAGGTAGCATTCTTGATGCCTATCTGGGCGTTGAAGGTTTGAAAATTCTGGGCCAACTGGCTTTCGGAATAGTTGGGGAAAGCGGTGTGATTATATCCATAGAGGTTATAATCATCCACCTTGAATCCGGCTTTTCCATAGAGGATAGCCGATCCGGTGGTCAGGTGTCCATCTGCCTGAACGGCAGTCTGGCTATAATTTTGGTACTGGAGATTGCCCGTGGAAGAAATATGGTCCGCATAAAGGCTGAATCCATTTGACTTATTTCCGAAGCTAAACCCGGCCTCCGCATAGGGCGTATTAAAATTGCCATACCCTACTTTCACATAATCACTGTTTTCCTTGATGCCATTGGAATCTGGCTGGAAGACGATGGGTGACAATCCTGGTGGCAGATAACTGAAATACAGGTTCTGATCGGGGATATTGTATTGAAGGGTGGGTAACTGATTATCTACTGCGGGTAAGGTGGCATTGAAATTAATTTTCGCTGCACTCTGCAATACCGGTTTATAAGTAGACGTAACGTTGACTGTACGGGAAGGCAATACGGTGTCCTTATCCTGAGCCAGCAGTGTTCCTCCTGAGCTTACAAGTACAGAGAGGAAGAATATGATGGGTCTATATTGCTTCATATATTTATTGATCACCGATTTTAGAATGTTGGGCCTCTTCCTGTTTGACCTGTTCCAGCCTTTGCTGGGCCAGGGCTTTCAATTCAGGGATGACGGCATTTTGGGCTATACTCTGGAAGGTAGCCTTAGCGTTGAAGTAGTCCTTTCTCTTATCATAGACATCCCCCAGCAGCAGGTAGGCTTTGGTTACCCACAGGTCATAAGACCCGCTTTTATTGATGACCTCAAACCCTGCTTTTTCGGCCTGGGGCAGGTTGTTTTGATCCAGGAGCATAAGGGCTATTTCATATCGGGCTTCGGCGGCCCATTCACCCTTGTTGAGGGTAATCACCGTTTTATAAGCCGTTGTGGCCGGATCATATTGTTGCTGTAACTGTAGGTTTTTTGCCGTTACCAGCGCTCCCAATGCTTTGTCATCATTGGACAAGCCTTTGCGAGCCAGCAGGTCCCTGGCGACCAAGGCAGCAGAATCATAGTGCTGGAGCTCGTACTGGCACCTCAGTAATCCACGCAGGGCCTCCAGTTGGTTCTGATCGGTGCTGGCAAAGTCCCTGAGCTTAGAGAAGTAATTGCTGGCGGCCTGGTAATCTTTTGACTCGAAATAAGCGATGCGACTAGCGCCCACCGCCGCTTTTTCAGCGTAAGCACTGGGCCCTTGGTTCACCACATAATCATATCCGGCGAGGGCTTCCGTATACTTTTTCTGCCCGTTCAAACATTCTGCGGAAAAGAAGTGCGCAGGAATCTGATGCGGACCCTGGGGGAACTTGGAGATATATTCCGCAAACTGTCTTACCGCATCCGGGCAATTACCATTATCGTACTGCAATTGGGCCGAAGCGTAGGTCAGGGAATCGGCTTCGGAAACGCTAACGGCCTTTCCCGTCGTTTGTGCATAAGCGATATAATCGGATGGTTTACCCAAATCAATATAGATGGCCTTGATATTGGCCATGGCCTCTGTAGCCTCCGGTGTATTGGGGAACTCGGTGACCAATTGCTTGTATTGGCCCAGGGCGGCCTCAGTTTTATTCAAATTATAATCGGCAATACCCATTTTCAGGTAGACCTTGGGTTTAAGGGCCTGGGCATTGGGATCATTAGCCACGGCAGTCAGGTAAGGCAGGGCATCCCCGAAATGCTCCTCACCGAGCAAGGTGTTAGCTATTTCCATGTTGCTTTCAGAGACCAGGCGACTACCAGGATAGTTACGCGCTACCTGCTGTAGCAGCTTTACTTTAGCGCTGCCATTGCTGATACCGGCAATCATGGCCTCCTGGTATAAAGCGTAATCGCTGGACTGCCAGTGATTGCTCAGGGCTAAATCATATATATCCTTGGCTTTTTTATACTGTTTGGCCATGAAATAACAATCGGCTGAACGCAGGTAAGCATCCTGTTCTATAAGGGGCGTGGAAAAACCAGCCTTTTTGGCGACCTGTTCAAAGTAACCCAGGGCCCGGTTATAATCCTGGAGCTGAAACAGGCAATAGCCCATATCGTACTTAGCTTCCCTGGGACCTACATCTCCTTGTACGGCACGCCCACTCCTGAGGTATTGATCCAGGAAACGAATCCCCTCTTCGTAGGTACCGGCCCTATAGGCGAGTTCTCCTTTCCAGAAGTAGGTCAGGGGCAGTACCTGGTCATTATAAGGGGCCGCTAGAATTTTGGTCAGCAACTCGTCGGCTTCTGTCAGTTGCTGATCATTGATGTATTCCACAGCGCGCCCGTAGAGGATACGGGGATATAATTTCTGGGTAGTAACCGAAGGATTCTGAATATTCTGTAACAATTCCAGGGCTTCCCTGTAATTGCTGGTATTGGCCAGCAGTCCCACGAGCAGCTCCCTGGCTTCGGCCACATAACTGGAATTGGGATAGGTCTGCAAGAACTTTTTAAGTCCATCCAGGGCGATGTTCTGGTAACCCAGTTCCACCGATAGTTTGCTATAATTGAATAAGGATACCTCTCTCTGTCCTGCATAAGAGCTGTTCTCTGCACAAAACGAAAAAGCATTGCGGGCACTGGCCTTATCCCCGGTCTTCAAATAGGCGTCCCCGAGCATATACATGGCGCTCTGACTCAGGGAATCCGTCCTGTCGCTGAGTTGCTTAAATCCATCAATGGCTTTATCGTAGTGCCCATTGGCATAATAGCAATAGCTCAGTTCATAGAGGTCCTCCCTGCGGATCTTATCAGACCCATTCATATAAGCCTCCAGGTAGGGCTGGGCCTTATCAAACTGTTTGCGCTCAAAATACATATGCCCGACCAGCCTGTTGAGCTCTATTGCGTAAGAAGCACCCAGTTGCTGTTGCAGAACCGCCGCACCTTTGGACAGGGCTTTATCCTTTTGACCCAGGAAATAATAGATTTCTGTTTCGAAAAAAGCGGCCGTTCCTTGATAGGCCGGGACCTTTTCTGCTTTTTGGAAGCAATCCAGGGCAGTGGAAAACTGTTTAGCCGAGTAGGCCATATAGCCACAGTAGTAATTGGCGTCGGCATAATGCGGATCATTGGGCAACTGCCGGATGGCGTCCAACAAGGGTTGGGCCTTATCAAACTGCTGCTGGTTAAAGTAGCAGTAGCCCAATTCAAACTTTTGCTTGGCTATTTCATCGTTGGTCAGGTTGGAGATCCCTGCACTTTCCAGGAAAGTCAGGGCTTTGGCAAAATCTTTGGCGCGGAAGTAATAATCTCCGAGGAAAAAACTGAGTTGTTGTACCCGGGCCTGGTTATTTACGGAATTGATGTATTCTTTGGCTGGTTCAACGGCTGCATTTTCGTCATCCATCAACTGGCAGGCGTACAAATAATAGTGGATATCGTCTGTAGCCAGGGATTGCACGTCTCCCCCCTGGCCTTGTATCTGCTGCTCAAGTTCTTTGAGCAAGGGTAAGGCCAGGGTGTACTGCTGGTGGATAAAATACCATTCCGCCTGCTTATACTTGCTATCGGGGTCGGTGTGGATG
>CAJCIQ010000006.1 GCA_903970475.1 Beijerinckiaceae bacterium | reverse complement strand
AATTATTCATGTTCAGTTATTATCCGATCTTTGTTAATTCTTTTTTAAAGTGATTTTGTGCGGATGCAAACGATAAATAAGGCAGTACATTCGATCCCGGTTCAACCACGCACCATTATGACGCTATGGTTTAGATTTTTGATTCTGGCTGGATTCCTTACGCTTTCTCTTTTTACCAGGGCTCAAAATCTGACCATTCAGGACTCCATCGTACAGGTTAACGGTATCGTACTTTCAAAAGATAGTTTAAAGGCATTACCCGCCGTTAGTGTAACCATCCAAGGAACGAAAAGGGGAATGATCACCAATGACAGAGGCGGTTTTGGTATAGTGGCCTTACTTGGGCAGACCATTGAATTTTCCAGCATTGGTTACAAGACGCAAACGCTTTTGGTTACGGAAAAACTAAAAAACAGCCAGGAAGCACAGGTGGAAATCCTCGAACCAGATACCACCTATATGGCTTCACAAGTAATTAATGGACTTCCAAATAGGGCTCAGTTTGACAGGAATTTTGCATCCACTAAGGTTTCTTTGGATGCACAAGAGATAGCCATGAAAAATCTGGACCACAAGACACTAACGACATTATCCAAATCGGTCCCCACCACCAGTCAGGAAATTGCCAACAGCGCTCTACGGAAGCAAGCTTACCAAATGGGCACTGCCAACCAGGTTCCTGATCTGGTAGGTGTGAATCTTATGGGACTTTTTGGAAAGGGTAAGAAAAAAACAAAGAACATTCCTTTCTTAGACAGTACTTCCCATATGCGCGTGGACAGCACGGGCAAACTCATCATCGATAGTTCCAGGGTTAAAACGATTCCCCCCAAAGATTAGCGACGCTCCGTATGTCGTTGATTCGTAGGCTATTTGATTTAGTCTGGCACAGATATTGTAAATCCCCGTTCTATGAAACATCTTAAATTCGTCCCGGTATTGCTTATGTTGGGCGCATCGCTTAGTGCCTCTGCCCAGTCCAGGGGAGTCAATGGCCCCATTCAACCCGTTCAGGTCGGTAGTGTAATCCTAAACTTAGGTTTGGGTATAGGTGCTGACTATCAAAACGCCAACTACAATAGTGCTTTCGGTACCAAAGCCGCCATGGAAGTAGGTCTGTGGGAAGCGGGTCCTGGTGTTATCACCCTGGGTGGTGAAATTGGCGGCTCCTTTACCAATGGGGGCTACTATGACAATTACAAGGCCCATACCATCGTATTGGCCGGCAGGGCTGCCTGGCATGCAGGTTGGGGAATAAAAGGCCTGGATACGTATGGAGGCTTTTCCGCAGGTCCTGGGTTCAGGCATGTTGCCTATAACGATCCCGCCTACTCGAACAATGACGTTGTGGCAGCTTTGGGTGTATTTGTAGGAGCCTCCTACTTCGTGACGCCCAATTTTGGATTCAACGCTGAAGCCGGATACGATATCACCAATCTTCAGGTGGGTGTCGTTTTCAAATTGAACTAAGTTAACTTATTGTAACCTTATCCTTCTGGGGTAGGAGGTGGCCAAAATCCTTAGTAATTTTTCGGGAAGATGGACCACCTTCTATCCCTTCTTTTTTCGTACAGGTATTTGTTGTTGTTCCCCCTAGCCATCCTTGAGGGGCCTATGCTTTCTGTCCTCTGCGGAGCCCTTTGTGCTACCGGCTTTTTCCATCCTATCATTGTCTTTCCCTTGGTTGTCTGTGGTGACGTAACCGGGGATTCTTTGTACTACGCTTTGGGTAGATGGGGTGTTCCTGCCTTTGCGCAAAGGTTGGGCATCCGGTTTACATCCCAGAAGATCGAAACCATTCGTTCCTATTTCGAAACCAACCCTGTAAAGACCATTTCTTTGTCCAAAGTAGTACTGGGTGTGGGGATAGCGGGCTTATACCTGGCGGGCAATGCCAGGGTGCCGTATAAAGTGTTTGTGTGTACTTGTTTATTAACCTCCATGGCGCAGTTTATCGTTTACCTGACGCTGGGACTTTGTCTGGGACAGGCTTACATACGCATCAACCAATACCTCAGCGTAGTTACTTCCATCATTATCGTTTTAGCGCTGTCTTTCACTATTTTCTTTTTCCTCAAGTCAATCCTCAAAAGAACATGAAAGTATTATTTGTGTCAGAGACCTATTATCCCCATATTAACGGGGTGTACCTGTTTGTTCGCAGATTGGCTGGTTTGCTCCAGGAGCGTGGTGTAACCGTGGCTGTAATGGCGCCTTCTCAGGGAACCAATGCCACCCATCAGCGCATCGATGATATAGATGTCTATGGGATACCTTCTTTGCCGGTGTTGTATTATCCAGGCATACGCATTCCAATTCCCGTGGCATTGCCCTCCAGGATCAAGCAGGTGTTGAAAACTTTTCAACCGGATATTATTCATATCCAAAACCATTTTGCCCTCAATAAGGCCGTTGTCAAAGTGGCCGCTTCCATGGGAATCCCCCTGATGGGCACCAATCATTTTATGACGGAAAATTTTACCGCCCTGGTCAGAAGTGCTGCGGTGAAAAAAGCTTTTGAAAAATGGATGTGGGCGGAATTTTCCAACGTATACAACCGATTGGCATTGGTGACGGCACCGACGGAAACGGCCGCTGGGTATATCAGGGGCAGGTTGGATGTAGCGGTAACCCCTGTTTCCAATGGGATTGACCTGAGCCGGTTTAATCCGTTGGGCGATGGACATCAAATCAAAGCCCGCTATAAATTGCCTGATGGACCTATTTTGCTGTCGGTGGGTAGGTTGGATCCGGAAAAGCGCATTGAGGAAGTGATGCATGGCATGGCAATCGCCTTGCGTTCCCTGGATTTTCACCTGGTCATTGTGGGTAAGGGCATTAGGCGTATGTCGCTGGAACGCCTGGCTATGGAGTTAGGTATAGAAAAAAGAGTGGTTTTCGCAGGCTATGTTCCGGATGAAGATTTGCCTTACTTCTATAACTACGGGCATTGTTTTATTACGGCCAGCATAGCAGAATTACAATCCATTGCCACGATGGAAGCCATGGCTTCCGGATTACCGGTGATTGCCGCTGACGCAGGCGCCCTCTCGGAGCTGGTTCATGATGGTGTAAATGGCTATCTGTTTGCGCCGGGTGATACCCAAAAGATAAGTTCATCCATCGTCTCTGTGCTTAAAGATGCAGCAACCTATAAGGCCATGGGCCAGAAAAGCCTGGAGATCATTGAAGACCACGATATACAAAAGTCCGTCCGCGTATACGAAAAAATGTATCAGGGATTGACGTCCCGGCTCGCGGCGGTTTAGTGGCTTTTTGTTACATTAGCTATCCAATCTAATCTAACACATGAAATACGCAAGACTTGGAAATACCGGCCTGGTAGTATCCAGGTTATCGTTTGGCGCCATGACCTTTACCGCAGGCAACAAAACCTTTCCCTCCGTTTATAAGACAGAAGCTGCCGATGCAGACGCTATGATCGGTAAAGCTTTGGAGGCAGGTATTAATTTCTTCGATACGGCCGATGCCTATTCAGGGGGAGAATCAGAAACCATGTTGGGCGCGGCATTGAAGGGGCGTCGCAAGGAAGTGGTGATTGCCACCAAAGTAGGCAACCGAACTGGCCCAGCCCTGGTGCAACAAGGGCTCAACCGCAGGCATATCCTGCTGGGGGTAGAAGAAAGCCTAAGGCGGCTGGGCACAGACTGGATAGACGTGTATATTGTCCATAGGGAGGGGCCGTTTACGTCGCTGGAAGGAACCCTGGAGGCACTCAATGAAGTCGTCCGTTCGGGTAAGGTCAGGGTTTAGTCAATTGGTGTTGGATAAGCCACTCATTGAAGCCTTGCACTAATATGACATATTCCCTGATGGGGAACCTTTGTTGAAATCCCTGTATTGTAACAACGCATGCTATTGCTGATTTCACGCGGATAATGCAGTTGCACCTTCTAACCAGGAAATAGACTTTGCTTATGAGTTTTACGGCATATCAAACCTTTATCTATTCGTGGATGCTGCTGGGGGCAGCCGTGTTTATCTACCTGTGTTTTAAACCTGCCCCTTATGGACGTCACCTGGATAAGAACTGGGGCCCGGCCATTCCCAATAAATGGGGTTGGTTCATCATGGAGACTACGGTTTTGGTGGCCCTTTTTGCAAACTTATTGCCCTATATAGATTGGATGACTTTGCCTTGCTTGGTGATGGTTGGTTTGTTCTGTTTGCATTATGTAAACAGGGCTTTTGTTTTTCCCTTCAGAATGAAGACCCAAGGCAAAAGAATGCCTATACTCACGGTAGGCTCCGCCATCCTGTTTAATACCATCAACGGTTCCTTATTGGGTTTGTGGTTCTCCCGCTTTGCCGATTATCCTGATTCCTGGCTTACACAACCGAGGTTCCTGATTGGCGTTATCCTTTTTGCGGCAGGATTCACCATCAACCTCTGGTCAGACGGAAAACTGTTTGCCTTGCGCAAGAAAGGGGATACCGGCTATTATATTCCTTACGGAGGGCTATATCGTGTAATATCCTCTCCCAACTTATTTGGAGAGATCATAGAATGGACGGGTTTTGCTTTGTTGACCTGGAGCTTGCCTGCGCTGGCTTTCCTTGTTTGGACCCTAGCCAACCTGGCGCCCAGGGCTTTGGCCAATCAACGCTGGTATCGTGCGCAATTTCCGGATTATCCCACTCAGCGAAAAATCCTTTTTCCATTTATTTGGTGACGGTCGATATGGGAGGCCATCTCTTTATTACGTAATTGTAAAATGGGTGCAGCGGCGTCTTTTGTATGTCGCTCGTTTGTATATTTGAGCTATACAAAAGTTTACAATTACTAAATATGAGAACGCTGTTTGCTGTCGTGTTTTTATCTATGGCCTTTCAGGTAGGCGCTCAGACACATAAGACGAAAAATGTGGTCGTTGTACTCATGGACGGATACCGTTGGAAGGAAATTTTCCAGGGTGCCGACTCTATGATATGGGATAACCGTAAATGGGCTCCGCAGGATACGGGTTTCAGGAATCAATATTGGGCTGATGATGTGCATGTAAGAAGGGCAAAGCTGATGCCTTTCGTGTGGAGCACCATGGTAAAAAATGGACAGCTTTATGGCAACAGGGATCTGGGCAACCTGGTCAACGTTCGCAATAATTATTGGTTCTCTTATCCTGGCCGTAGTGAGACTTTCTGTGGTTATTATGATTCTTTGGTGAACTCAAACAGCTACCCGGATAATCCTAACGAGAACGTACTGGAGTTCATCAATAAGCAACCCGGATACCAGGGTAAAGTTGTCTCTTTTGCTTCCTGGGATGCGGTGGCCAGGATCATCAACCGGGACCGCAACGGAATGCTCATCAATATATATGATGAGGACGTGAAAGGAGATCACCTGACGCCTGTTCAAAATGAGCTCAATGTGATGCAGCACAATATGCCCGATGTATTTGGGAAGGGAGAGCGTTTGGATGTCATGACTTTTTACATGGGTAAAGCGTATATGCAGCAAAATCACCCTAAAGTGGTCTACTTTGATTTTGGCGATACGGATGATTGGGCCCATATGGGTAAGTATGCTATGTACCTGGATGCGGCGCATAAAAGCGATGCCATGCTGTCTGAGTTATGGAGCTACCTCCAATCTGATCCTTTTTATAAGGACCAGACAACCCTCCTCGTCGTTTGTGATCATGGACGCGGTTATGTAGATAAATGGACCAGCCATGGTTCGGCTATTCCGCACGCCGATGAAACGTATCTGCTGATGATGGGGCCTGATACGCCGGCCAAGGGAGAGATGAACAATCAAACGCAAATTTATCAGGATCAATACGCCCAAACCATTGCGGAGCTGTTGGGATTTCATTTCACCGCCAACCACCCCGTTGGGAAACCCATACAGGGAACAAAGTAGGTGAGCCGGGCGACCCCGTATTTTCACCCTTTTTGAAAGGAAGCAAAATAACTGTGGTGTTGGGAATGAGCATTTTAGAGAATAGAATGTCATCCTAACACCATTTTTATGCCCTCCCTGCTGTGGCCTCAAAGGGTACCCGTGGTTTTTACGCTATTTTACGGACTATGCTAGGCCTAAGTTGGGCTATTAATTCATGGTCCAGGAAAAATCAATTGTGATCGGAAGTGATGACAGCAGCCACCTGGCTGCGGTAATGCGTTCATTAGAATCGCCTGACCGCTTCCGGAAAAATGTGTTGTATGCTTCCCGCCTTACGGATTTGATCCGGCTGATTCAATCCATGAGCCCCGACCTGGTGATCATTGATTTTCGTAACAACCAAGTGGCATTGAATGAAATTAGCGCCTTCGCCGTTGCCCAACATATTCCCCTTGTTTGTCTGACCAGTGGTCAGGATCATGCTCCTTTGTGCTGGGGAGACGAAGCCATTGTTTTTACTTTTCCTACCGAACAGTTAAGTCGTTCCCCTTTTTTGAACGCCTGGATTAATTCCATTTTCTTATTGCATGCTGATCATGCGGTCGAAGTACCTTCCTCCCTGGCGGAGAAGGTAAGGATGGGTGATCATACGGCCATGGGAACCAACATGAGCCGTTATGTGTTGGAACTGGACCAGAAAATGGAAGTGCTTCAAAAAGTAAAAGAAAAAATCGCAGCGTTGTATCCCCGCGTGGGCGACCCTGTGAGGGCCGAGTTATGCGCCATAGTCAACGCGATAAAGACTTCCGTTGGGGACCAGAAATTATGGGATGATTTTAAACTGATGTTTGAACAGACCAACCCCCTATTCCTGAAGTACCTGTCCCAGCGGCATCCCCAATTGACCCCCATAGACCTGAAGTATTGCTGCTACCTGAAGATGAGCATGAGCAATGACGACATTCGTAACCTCATGGGCATCAGTCAGGAAAGTGTACGCACCCATAAGTATAGGCTTAAAAGGAAAATGGATCTGTCTAAGGACCATGATCTCATGGAGTATCTGCACTCTGTATAGTTGTCTACGTTTTGTCTACGTGTATTATTCCACTCATTTTTCCTGTATACGGAACGTATATGCCCCGCGCTGGGTAGTCACCGGGCTTCTGTCTACTTTTATTGGATGATCGGAACCACCCTTCAATTTGTCTGTGATGTATTGGATCAGTATATCCAACACCAGTTCGGATTGGATGAAACGAAGGTGGTATTGAATGGTTTGATAGAATCGGGCGGTACGGTGCCTTCGGGCAATCAGAATATGGTGGTCATTTCCCTGATCAACATTGAAAAAGAAACGGCCAAAGCCTTTTACGGACGCTATCAGCGCCAGGAAGACGGTAACTTTTCTGATGTCAACCCTTATGAAAGGTATAACCTGGACCTATTGGTCAGTGCGAACTTTGACAACTATAAGGAAACATTGAAATTTTTGAGTGCGGTCATGGCTTTCTTTCAGGCGCATCCTAGTTTGGATACAAGTAGCTATTCCAGCATGCCGGCAGGGTTACCTAAATTGGAATTTGAGATAGAAAAGATCAACTATCAGGATATGCAGGGTTTGTGGACGGCCATGGGCGCGAAGTACCAGCCTTCGGTGATATACAAGATGCGCTTCCTGACCATTCAGGCGGCCCAGGTACAGCGTTATACCCCGGCCGTCACCCAGACAAAACAGCTGGCTACACCATGAGCCAGTTTCAACCCATATTCCAGCTACAGATCAAGCATGGCTATTTCAATGGTGGGTGTCCAAAGGGATTGCATATTCTCCCCTCCGGGCAAACGGAAGCCTTGCTGATGAAACGTGCTTTAGCCCTTAGGATGGAGGAGTCGGGACTTACGGCTTTTGTAAATGGTAAGGTATCCGATGTAATGGCTTACTGGCAGAAAGCGTACAGTATGGATGCGCTGGACTTTGAATTAAATACCTCAGACTGGGCTTTTTCTCTTTATACAGAACAACCCCTGGATTGGGTGGGGACACGGATGTATGACAGTGGGCTTTCCGATGATACTGGCCTGATGCGGGAAACGCTAGGCCCTTTAAGTACTCCTCCGGTAATGGGAAAGATAAGGATAGCGTTAAAAGAATTAGTCTCCGGCGCGAGAACGTACTCGATTGATTTTCCCGCCAGGGCGACTCAGTGGCAGTATTACATCATCAACCGGAGTGCCCTTAGCATGAAAGATCCGGGGATTCATAGGGCAGGCCGGGCCATGGTTCAGGCGCAAGGGAGCCACTTGCACTTTACAGGACCTGAAAAAGTAGTCACGGAAAGCGGGGAAGCCGCCTTGTTTTTTTCTTCCGGATCAGACATGATTGCCTTAAGCAGGTGGTCTGATACCCGGTTTGATCTGGTGGATGGACATTCGGCCAGCATCATCCAGAAGGGATTGCCTCTTCCCGATCCGGCCTGGACCAGGAAAGTACAGATCAATGGTCAAACAAAAGCATGCTCACCCATGTATGTATATGTGTAACATCAATAGCGCACTAAAACA
>CAJCIQ010000005.1 GCA_903970475.1 Beijerinckiaceae bacterium | reverse complement strand
AGGTCATCTAAACTGACGATTACACCGGTTACAATCAGTTTTTCAACAGCCTTGTACCTTACGTCTTTAGCCATTTGAGGTGCTTTCGGCCGAAGATAGTAACATATAGTATTAATATTCAGCGAATTGTACTTATGGCAGGGAAGAGATACTGAAATGATCTTTATGTATGTACATAATACAAAGTAAGGATCTCGTAAGTCCTTATTTTGGGTTGACCTGGTTAGGTTCAGTCCCGATTCAGCACATAAAAACTGGGTTCAGGCGTCCTGGGGATTTTTATCGATGGGTATGAATATCTCTATGTAGTAACCATTGGGATAATGATTATGCAATCTGGCTTCCCCCTTCATTAGTTTTACCCGGTCCCTGATATTTCTCAAGCCTACGCCGGTGGTTGCAATGGCTTTTCCGAATTCCATTGGATCACCTACCAGATGGGCCAGGCCTTTACCTTCATCGGAGTAGGTTAAATGGATTTGTTCGTTCACGGCTTCTACTTCGATATGTATACCGCTTCCTTCGGCGTACTTGATGGTATTGGTGACTAATTCTATAAGGACCTTTTTTAGGTGTATATATTGGGTGCGATTCAGCATGAGGTCTTCCATGTTCCACTTGACCTGGTAGGTAACTTCCATCGTACTGTGCAATTTTTTGAGCATATTTCCGACTTCACCTAACAGTACACTGATTTTAGTGGGTTCAACCCCCAGCAACTCATGGGCGATGTTTCTGGCTGTTTCTCCTATCAACACCAACTGTGTTTGTAACTCTGCCATACCTTTACTGTAGTGGTTATTGATTTCTGATTTCAATATAGCGTTGGCGTATATCATCATCGGGCCCATATCGTCGTGAAAATTTCTGGCTATCCTTGTCTGAAGACCCATTAGCCGCCGTTGTTGCTGGGACCTTATAACCAGGAAGGCAATGATGCTTCCTAGCAGTACGGCAACCGTACCAAATCCGGAAAGGGTGCTGAAGAACTCTGCTTTTTTCCGTTGATTATCCGTCACCACCAATTTTTTCTCCGTGTCTTCTTTCTCTGCCAACGCAAACAGGTTGTTGTCTTTATCCCGGCAAACCGCTGCATAGGCGGAATCCCTTGCTTTATATAATTTCCAGCAAGCTGCGTAAGCTTCTTTGTAATTTTTAGTGGCGCATAATAGTTCCACTTCTCCTCTTTGAATCAGATCTGTTTTATCTGCTATATTACTAAGGGCTGTATCGGGCACTTTATTGGCCATGTTCCAATAGATCCTGGCACTATCTATTTTGCCCTGATCATAGTAAAAATCAAAGGCCCGTCCATAGATGCCAATTTCATCTTCTGCTCTTTCAAACCTGGGATAGGTGGAGTCGGTGATGTCTTTAATGGATGATTGTAAATAATAGGCGGCTCTTAACGGGTGCTGGTGAAGGTGTTCGACAATAAAATGACCCAAGCAATTGGTGAGTTTAAAGTACTGGCTATCCTTGGCATAACTTGGAAGTTCCTGGGCCTCTGCATCAATGCTATCCAGGGTGCTGATCTGATCTTCCATCATCAAGGTATCTCCCCCTTTATCTCCTGCATTCAATGCATCGCATATGGTTGTTAATGCGATATGGATCTTCATAGGCGACACGGTACCTCCAGGAATATGCGCTATCATCTTGCTGAATACTGGTTTGGTGTGCTTATACCAATCCAGTATTCTTTCATAATCTCCAATTGATCCTTCAATGACAACGGTGGCAACTGCTCCAAATGTCAGGCCTTCATTGTCTGAATAATTTCCAAGACCTTCCAGGTCCAAGCCAGCGTTTTTCTCTTCTTCATCATATTTGCCTGCATAGTAGATGGCCCTGCCATACTGATGCATCCTGGCAGCATGTATGATCAGGTTGCGGTAATACTGTACCCGGTATTTTCCAAATGCGGGGGTTTTAAATGCGATCTGCTCATACCTGGATACAAGTGAGTCGAAGGACTTATCCATCCAGTATTGAGGGGCCAAGGTGTTCACGGCATTGAGGTAGGTCGTATCGTCCATCTTATGATGGAGGTAAGACTGATCCAGCTCGACCCAAGGCTGTTTGGTATCTCCAGGAATACCTCCATTAGCAGCCTGGCAAGGTTTATGCATTAGGCATAAAATACCACTAAGCAGATAGGTAAAGGTACGCTTGAACATAGGTCTTTTTTAAATGAGTAAGGGGTCGACCTATATACGATCAATTTATGCGTTTGGGTCCTACAGATAAGAATTAAAGCAGATATAATATAACCCAGGCTAGGTTGTCATCTCGCTTTGCATACATTTATAGACGTCACCTTATTTCAGATAAATTGACCCCTATGCCTATAAAAAAGTCAAACACCAAAAAGTCCCCTAAAACCTCGGTCGTTAAGAAAGCGGCGTCCTCGAAGAAAACTGTGCCCGCAAAGAAAGCCGCTCCCGCGAAAAAAGCCTCGACTGTGAGAAAATCAGCTCTAGCAAAAAATGCCTCGCCCTCGAAAAAGGCTGCGCCTGCGAAGAAATCCGCTAAGAAGAGCCCTAACAAAGGTGTCTCCAAACCTAAAAGACCAGTCCTTCCGCCGACCCACCAGAAGAAATCAAATCCCTTTGCTGCAAACCCAGGGGGCAGGCATTTTGCTGAACTACAGCCCGTTTCGGATGGACCTTGGACGGCAAATGACAGTGAGCAGTTTTTTAATTCACCTTACTATAATCAAGACGCAGTGACCAGCATCCCTGCACTAAGGAAGGGCGCCAGCGAAGTCGTCTCTTTGGGTGATGTCATCGGGACGGCCATGGTTAAACAAATTCAAGCCAATGGCAAAATCGTATTCCATGCGGTAGGGGATACGGGAGCGATGACCCTGACCCAATGGACGGAAGATGAAGTACCGGTGGCCGATATGATGGCCAAGGACCTGAACAATCCTGTCCCGGCAGATAGTGCATCTTTCTTCTTTCATTTGGGAGACGTAATCTACCAGTTCGGAGATGATGCCAGCATGTATTACGAGCAATTTTATGAGCCTTTCCGTACCTATAATGCGCCCATTTTTGCCATACCTGGGAACCATGATGGAATGACCCATTTGCAGAACGAGACGCCTCTCCAACCTTTTCTGAATAATTTTTGTGCCCCCTCACCGGGACCTTCTCCGGACGCCCAGGGATTGATCAGGGACAGGATGACCCAGCCTGGGGTCTATTTTACACTGGATGCCCCATTCGTATCCATAATAGGATTGTACACTAACATATTGGATGGCTATCCTGGCGGAATCATCAGCAATTACCAGGGTAAGTATCCTGCCATCAGCAACGTGCAACTCACTTACCTGAGTGAACAGCTTACAAGAATAGACAAATTGAGAAAAGGAGGGCAGCCCACCGCCATCATCGTTGCTACACACCATCCCCCCTATGCCGGTGTCGCTTCCAAAGGAGGATCTCCCATGATGCTGGAGGACCTCGATAAAGTCTTTACCCAGACGGGAATATGGCCAGACGCCGTTTTGTCTGGTCATACGCATCATTATGAACGCTGGACCAGAAATATAAATGGCAAGGAAATACCCTACATCATTGCCGGATGCGGGGGGTACAATATGTTGCCCATCACTCCGGCACCGGTAACCAATATGACCACGCCTGTGGCTACTAATACCCACGACTTGCGCATGTATTTACCGATTTACGGGTATTTGAAAGTTTCCGTGAATGATCAGGTGATGGGACTAGCTTATAACTCCACCAATCCAAGTTTTGGACTGGGGGCCGATACCGTAGTGGTGGATTTAGCCACCAATAAAGTTATCAAGGAAGGGAAAGGCGATCCAGATAATCTTGTCTAATACCTTGCAAAATACACTACTGTGTATTACCTTCAAGGTATGATGGCTACTTACTTGGTTAACGCATTGCGCAACTTCCGCAGAGATAAGGGTAACACCTTAATCCACATCACAGGGCTGGCCTTAGGCCTGTCAACCTGTATGATTATCGGGCTGTACCTCTACAGCGAACTCAGTTATGACCGCTTTTTTGATAAGGCGGACAGAATAGTGAGGGTGAACTTTAAGGGCTCTGTCAACCAGGGCACGATGGATGAAGCCAATGTCATGCCCCCGGTAGCCAGGACCCTGGTAAGGGATTATCCGGAAGTGCAGATGGCAACCCGATTGACCGAGGGGCCAAAGCTCATCATCAAATACAAGGATAAAACGTTTGAGGAATATAAGTTTGTGGGTGTGGATTCCAATTTCTTTCAGGTATTCTCCTTGCACATGTTGGAAGGTTCTCCATCCAGTGCCTTGAATCAGCCTGGGCAAGTGGTCATCACCCGGGATATGGCCCGGAAGTATTTCGGTACGGAAGATCCTTTAGGAAAGCCCTTGCATGTGGTAGCCTGGAAAAGGGATTTTACGGTAAGCGGCATCATTGATAACATACCCCAGGAGTCGCATTTCCATTTCGACTTCTTTGCATCCCTGGATACAGGCGGAGATCAGGCTTCCAATTCCTGGATGACCTCGGGGTATTTTACTTATCTCGTTTTGCAGCCGGGATATGATTATAAGCGCCTGGAGGCAAAACTTCCGCAGGTAGTGCAAAAGTATATCGGGCCTCAGCTTTTGGCAGGTATGGGGATGTCCCTGGATGAGTTCAGGCGCAGAGGGAATAACATCGGTTTGTATTTACAAAAGCTAACCGATATTCACCTGCATTCAACTTGTACCAACGACATGGAGCCCGCTGGGGATATCCGCTATCTCTATATGTCCGGAGCCATAGGCGTCTTCATGCTCCTGATTGCCTGCATTAACTTTATCAACCTATCGACTGCGGGAGCCAGCAAAAGGGCAAAAGAAGTGGGGGTAAGAAAAGTATTGGGTTCCAGGCGGGGCGCCTTGATTCAGCAATTCCTTACTGAGTCCGTTTTATTGTCCTTTGTATCCCTGATCCTGTCTTTGTTGATCGTAATTTTGGTGTTGCCCTGGTTTAATCAGCTCGCAGATAAACACCTGACCTTACTGTTCATGGGCAAAGGCTGGTTTATAATAGGATTCCTGATTTTTGGTCTCATAACGGGTGTATTGGCTGGCCTGTACCCTGCCTTTTTCCTTTCCTCCTTTAAGCCGGTATCTGTACTAAAAGGGAATTTCAACTGGACGGGCAAGAGCCTAAACCTCAGAAGTTCTTTGGTCGTATTTCAATTCTTTATTTCCATATTGCTCATCGTGTGTACGACCGTCGTTTATCAACAACTACACTACATCCAACATAAGAAATTGGGATATGATAGAAGCCAGGTCATGATACTGCCGGAAACCTGGATTCTGGGAAGTAAAGCGGAAGTATTCAATCAAAGGGTAACCGAGGATACAAGGGTAGCCAGCGTAACTTTTTCCGATTACCTGCCGGCAGGACCCAGCGATGGCAATAACTTCTTCATCAGCCCGGAGACCAACGATCATCAAATGGTGAAAAGCCTGCGTTATGATGTTGATTACAACTATATACCTACCCTAGGAATGGAGATTGCAAGCGGCAGGAATTTTGAGCGTGGGTACGCTACCGATTCCACGGGTGTCATCATCAATGAAACGGCTGCCAGGGTACTAGGGATGGAAAAAAATCCTATAGGTCAGGTCATCACGCATTCGGACAACGACAACACTAAATACAGGCTTCATGTTATTGGAGTAGTCAAGGACTTTCATTTCAGGTCCATGCACGAGCTCATCACCCCGCTGGTCATGTCGCTGACAGGCAAGCCTGGGACCATGATCATAAAAATCAAAACCAAAGATGTGCATGGACTGGTTACCGATATGACCAAATGGTGGAATGGGCTGACCGGCGATGCTCCTTTTACTTATACCTTCCTGGACGAGCAATTCAATAATACCTACAGGTCTGAGTTAAAAACGGAATGGGTTTTGGGCTTATTTGCAGGGTTAACCATATTCGTGGCTTGCCTGGGTCTCTTTGGCTTGGCGACATTTACGGCGGAACAACGCAAAAAGGAGATTGGCATCCGGAAAGTATTGGGGGCAAGCGTATCCGGTCTGGTGACGTTATTATCCAAAGATTTCTTGAGGCTGGTAGCCATTGCCTTTATACTGGCGGTTCCGCTAGCCTGGTACCTTATGCACAAGTGGCTTCAGGATTATGAATACAGGATAGGATTGGGCGCAGGCGTGTTTATTTTTGCCGCGTTAATAACCATCGTATTGACCTTGATAACGGTTGGGGGTAAGTCGGTAAGGGCCGCCCTGGCCAATCCGGTAAACAGCCTGAGGGCCGAGTAAAACAGCCTTCATACTGAGTAAATCAACCTTGACGTCGGGTAAAATTAAGGAGATTGCACAGACAGCATGGCCAGGGCGCCATCCCGAAGCACAATTCTTGCCCGATCATTCAACATGACCAGGGAAGGGTGGGTGTTATGCTCGGTCGCAAATTGGAGAAGGGATTCGGTACTGGAGCCTCCTGCTTTGATGATTTTTGCGTCGGTAAAGGTGATCCTTATCCGGCACTGTCCGTCAATAAAAGCGAACTGTAAGGTATGCATGACTTGTACGGGATCATCTTCCACCACGGTGGGGTTCCAGCTTATATAAAGATAACTGCTACCCTGAACCATGCTAACGGAAGAATCGGTTAAGGTATAGTGGTGATCCCTCAGCCACGCCTTCCCTTTTTCCAATAAATGTTGCTGGGGGGAATGAGTGACGATAATGGTATCGTAGACTACTTCCATATTCCGTAAGGGAAGTAGTCCTTGAAGGGTATCCTGAGCCTTAGTTATTCCAGGGACCTGTACTAATCCCAGGATGAGCCATAAACAATAGACGTAGTTAAGCTTCACGTAGGTGAATGTACGGAAATTTCGGATGCGCCCGGTCGTATGGAAAAGCCGCGTCCTATCGAACCGCCATGCCATTATAAGCCGCCTCTGCGCCCGCCACCGCCATTGCCACCGCCGCCTCCGTTACCGCCCCCATTGCCACCGTCAAATCCACCACCGCCGCCCCGGCGTCCACCACCTCCGGGGAATTGACCAGGTACCCTGTTATGGGCCGAACCCTTGAAATTGTTGAGGTTATAGGTAAAGGTGAGCATTGCATACTGCTGGAGGTTGGTTGTCCGGGTTACATTGATATTGGTGGCGGAAGCCGACTTGCTTACAGAGGTGTTCTCGTGCAATAAGTCAAAAATGGTGAACCGGATTTCTGCGTTTTTCCTTTTGAATAATTCCTTGGCAATGCTGGGGGTGAGCAGGGGCACGTTTTCGTTATACCCTGCGATTTTATTATCCGCTATATTATATGTCAGGTTAGCAGCGATCAACCATCCACTGTTGGTATAGGCCGTGATTTCCGCGTTGATGGTATGGGTCAGTTGGTTGAGATTAGAAGAAGCGTTGAGGGTGTTTGTGTTAATGGTATACGTCCCCGCATAACCGAAGTTCATGTCGAAGTTCTTCTTGATATTGGTGGTCCAGTATACTTTTTCGGTGAAAGCAGTTGACCTGCCCCAAACGTGGACAAATTCATTGCTGTTTACCCGTGAAGTGTCCTGGAGGTTCTGGCTTTGGCTGTAATTGATGTTGGTGGTGAAATTGAGGTTGGACTTGGGATGCTTCAGGACGATACCGTAATTGAAGTACCCACCTACGCTATAAGTCCCATTCAGGTTGACATAGGTGGAACTGTCGCCACCCTTGGCCGTGGGTATTACCTGGCTTTGTATGTCGTTGACCGTGGTAGATGCGTTGAGGGTGGCAAAGATCACGTGGTTATTCACCGGATTAAAAGATTGATACAGCACGCGGATACTATGGGTAAACTGGGGCTTCAGGTTCGGATTACCCGTTAAAAAGTTGATGTCATCGCTGGTGGTTGTCAGTGGTTGTAGCTGTGAGGCGCTCGGGCTACCTGTTCTACCCTGATACATGAAGCGAAGATTCTGGTTGCTGTTGAAGGTATACCGGAGGTTAACCGTGGGTGTCAGGTTGGTATAATCATGGTTTACGTCAATGCCTTTGGTGGTGTTTAGGCTATTGAAGTTCATGAACTGAACACCCGTACCCAGGTTCAGGTTGAGCTTTGCGTTTTGTATTCTGACCGTGGCGGAAACCCGGTTGGAGTTGGATGTAAACTTGTAGGAGTTACTGAACAGGTCGTCAAAATCGTTGTACCCTCCAGTGGCGCTGTCATAGTCATACGTATTATTAACGGTAGTACTCTTGTTGTAGCTATAGCTATAACTCAGCAATAAGTACATGTGTTTGCTCAGGGGTTCCGTATAATTGAGGGTAGGGCTAATGGACCAGGAATGCAGGGAATCGAAATAGTGCTGATTAATGTTTTGAACCGAATCCAGCTTATAAAAAGTATTGTATGATTTGTAATACCCGTTTCCATCATTGACGTTGGCTGTTCCCGTCAGGTCCAGCGTCAAGGTCCTGTATGCTTTTTTGAAGCGATGCCGGAAAGTAAAGTTGGACCCATTGATATTGAATCCGCTGTTGGCACTTGAAGAAGAACCTACCGTCTTGTTAATGGCGGAATCATTCTGGTCTACGGAAGCACTTGAGGAGGAAGAATTGGGTGTAGTAGATTGAAAGGTCACATTGGGCCTGAATATAAACGAGTTGTTGGAATCCATTTTGCCTTCCAGGTTAAAGTAAATGCGCTGATTGGTCGTCCTGGACAAAGCATAGGAGGAATCAGATACATTATTGGTTGAGTCCTGTGCATCGGCAGTTCCGGGAAAGAATTTTTCTGTCAGGCTTTCCGTCTGTGAACTCACGTGGGTAAAGTTGTAGAAGTATGATCCATAGGCTTCCAGTTTGGAGCCCCAGTCGTCATGATAGTTTACGCCTCCGGCCCATACCGTCGTGATGCCGGCGGCGCTTTGGTTCGTGGCTGCAGCGGGCCCTCCTCCACTACCTCTCCTGCTTCCGGAAGAGCCCAGTATATCCTGTATGGTAAAATTTTGCTTGTTGATATCGTTGGCTTCACCCAGCGCAGAAATCTGTTGGTCGTTGTTGAAACGGTGGAAGTTGAAGCTTTCATCATAGTCCTCATTGGTGCCGATTCCGGCTATAGCTCTGCCGAAGTAACCGACCCTTTTATCCTTTTTGGTGATGATGTTTAAGGTCTTAACCCTGTTCCCATCATCGATTCCGGTAAATTTGCTTTGGTCATCCAGGTCATCGAACACCTGGTATTTATCAACGATATCAGGGGGAATATTTCGGGTAGCCAGTTTGGGATCATCGCTGAAAAAGCGCTTACCATTGACCAGGACACGCGTGATCGTTTCCCCTGCATGGGTCAGGTTTCCACTGGCATCCACTTCCATACCGGGTAGTTTTTTCAACTGATCCTCTACAAAGGCATTGGGTTTGGTCGCGTATAGGTCTGCTTTATATTCTACGGTGTCCTTCTTAATGGACATGGGAGGGCTTTGGATGACGACATCCGGCAGCATGTCGGTCGCTCTCCTCATATACATCGTCCCCAGATCGAAATCTTTTGTACCAGCAGATACCGTAAAGGTTTTGGAGATATGCAAATAGCCTTCGAAGGTGATGGTCAGTTTATACTGACCGGCCGATAGATTGGGAAATGCAAATGCACCGTGTTTATCAGACACAATGTACTCGGCCTCGGTGGAGTCTACTATGGGTACCAGACCAACGGTCGCTTCATAGAGGCCCTGTTTGGTGGTGGAGTCCAGGATAACCCCTTTGACGGAACCTTTTACTTTTCCCTGAGCCAGGGCAAGATGGTTTACCAGCAGCAAGCAGGCGGTAAGGATGGTGAATACCTTATTCATATGCCTAAATTACTTCCTCCTTGGTAGTGACCTACTTAAAGAATTATCAATGGCATTAATTTATAATGATAGGATGAATTGGGATTGATGGGGTAGGTGAAAGGGCTTTCTAAATCGGTGGACGGGTAATTTGGGCTATAAGGCCTACATTTGCAACTTTTAGTTTTTCTATTATATATATGGATTTTCTTGAAGTATCCGACATCCGGCGTCTGGAAGGATCCAACCTCATATTGCCGGGCATATCTTTTCGCCAGAAAGAAAGGGAACGTTTGGCCATTGTCGGAGAATCTGGTTCCGGGAAAAGCACCCTGCTCAAAATTATTGCAGGGTATATCCAACCGTGTGGAGGAAAGGTCCAATTCAAAGGACAGCGGGTTTTGGGACCCGATGAGCAGTTGATCATGGGTCATCCGGGTATAGCTTACCTTTCTCAGCATTTTGAGCTAAGGAACAACTATAGGATGGAGGAGTTATTATCCTACGCCAATCAATTATCTGATGAGGAGGCCGCCCTTTTATTCTCGGTTTGCCGTATAGATGGATTAATGCTTCGCAAATCCCATCAACTTTCCGGAGGTGAAAAACAGCGTGTCGCCTTGGCCAAACTGTTGATTTCTTCCCCATCCTTGTTGCTATTAGATGAACCCTTTTCTAACTTAGATTTGATTCATAAGCAGATACTGAAATCGGTGATCCAGGACATTGGCGAAAAGTTGAACCTTACCATTCTGATGGTTTCTCATGATCCGTTGGATACGCTTCCCTGGGCAGATCGGATGCTGGTGGTGAAGGACGGCCAGTTCATTCAGGAAGGAAGTCCTAAGGAAGTCTATTATCAACCGGTTGATGAATACACAGGCGCTTTGTTTGGAAGATATAACTTACTGGATGAAGCATTAGCCCTGCGCTTGGGCCCGGCACACCAGCGTGCTGCCCGTCTTGGCTCCGCGGTATTTTTGCGACCTGAATCTTTAAGCATATCAAATGTCAGCGACCAGGGGATAACAGCCACAGTGGAAAAGGCCTCCTTCCTGGGCAATACCTACGAAGTCGAGGTGGGAATAGGAACAAGGAGATTGATCGTCCAAACCTCAAAGCCCTATGCCAGCGGAGACCAGGTCTTTGTAACGCTGACGGACCCAACACCAGCAATATGAAACTACAAATCAATCACCAAAGCAAAATCCCCTTACACGTACAGGTGGAAGAATTGCTCAGGAAACTGATTGAATCCCCGGAGTACAGCAACGGGAAATTTCTACCCAAAGAAGTCGAGCTGGCCAATCGCCTGGGTGTTTCCAGAAACACCCTGCGCCAGGCCACCAATAAGTTGGAGTATGAAGGGCTCCTGACCAGGAAAAAAGGAGTGGGTACTACGGTAGCCCAAAAAGCAATGTCCACCGGACTAGATCACTGGTACAGTTTTTCTGAGGAAATGTTGGAGCAGGGTATCCAGGTAGAGAACCTGGAGCTAAAGGTCGAAAAGGTAAAGGCGGATGAAAAGGTGGCCCGTTTCTTCCATATTCCCTTGCACCGTTCTGTCCTTAAATTGTCCAGGCTAAGAGGTACAGCCGGTGAGCACTTTGTATATTTTGAAAGTTATTTTCATCCCCGGATAGGACTAAAAGAAGACGCAGACTTTTCAGGCCCGCTTTACAAATTACTGGAACGTGATTATAGTGTGCTGGTCGTGCGCTCCAGCGAGCATATCAGCGCACGGCTGGCGGGACCGCTGGCTAAAAAACTGCAAATCGATGCCCATGCACCTATCCTTTTCAGGGAGCGGTATGTATATGATCCAGGGGATAGGCCTATTGAGTATAACCTGGGCTATTATCGGGCGGATAAGTTTACCTATTCCATAGATATTAAACGCCCTTAGGTATTAGCCAATCCCTGCAATCTTCGCGCATATTTTATCCAATATTTTAGTGGTATAGGTAGGGCCGCTATTAGGGATTAATTTGTGGGGTATGAAACCCATTTTGCTCCTATCGTATTTACTAGTAGTGCTTTGGCCTCTCAAGGCACAGACCACCACCCCATCCTGGCTTAATCAGGCTGAATTGGAATCCTGGGGTAACCTGGAGGGTATCCGGATCTCCGGACAATTGGTTCCTTTTAAAACCAGTATTCGGTTGGCTTATCCCGGGGGGCCTTATTTTAATCATACCGAGAAAGAATGGCAACGCCCCCATTTTCAAAGGTCCGGCAATATTCGTACAGTCACGACCAAATTGGATAGCATATACATTAAAGAAACGGTGGAGGACCTGAGTCCCGGAAATGTGAGGATAACCATATTCTGCAAGGCTGCTGCTGACCAGCAACTGAAGGATATTGAATTTTCCATCAGGACCTCCGGTAGCGCAAAACCAGGGGATGGCTTGGCCCTGAGTGATTCCGGGCAGACCCGCCAGATAAACCTGCAACACGCTTCCGGTTTTGATTTGGTCATTCTCCCAGGGAACATGCACAAGGGAGACACGGTTTCGAAAACCTTTACCTTAAAGGCCACCACCACCATAGACCAAACGCCTGCCGAGATCCAATTGGGCGCTACACTGGGGACCAGAGCTTTTATAGGGATGGGTGGAAATTTCCGTATACAAAACCTAAGGCTGGATCCATCCATCATTGATTATAACCTGGCTCATCTCAGGGTGGCCATGGCCAGGGTGGAATGCCCGTGGAGGGACTGGCAGCCTGGGATAGGAGATAAACCCCTGGATTCTGCCCGGTTGGGAAAGCTGGCTCCTAACGTGAAGAGGGCTTTGGATATGGCAGCCCACCTGGGAGCCATGCATATTCCCTTGGTGGTGACGGCATGGTTTCCCCCTGATTGGGCCATCATCGGACCAGTCAGGTTTCAACCCGGCCCGGATCACGTTTGGGGAAATGCCCTGGATTCCAGTCGTATGAAGGAAATTTATGCCTCTCTGGGAGATTATATCCAATGCCTGAAGGATTTATACCATACAGATGTCCGCTACTTCTCCTTCAATGAATCCGATCTGGGTATCAACGTACGTATGACGGGGGCGGAGCACCAGGCTTTCATTAAAGGCTTTGGGCAGTACCTTCAATCCAGGGGTTTGCCAACCAGGGTCCTTCTGGGAGATAATTCGGATGCCAATTCCGCTTCCTTTATGAATGAGGCCAGGCAAGATGTGGCAACTCGTCCCTACATAGGCGCTGTTTCTTTTCATTCCTGGAGGGGCTGGGAGACAGATACCCTAGTGCACTGGGCAAAGGCAGCCGATGAGTTAGGCGTTCCACTCATCGTAGGAGAAGGCAGTATAGACGCAGCCGCCTGGTCATACCCCCAAATCCTCCTGGAACCTTCCTATGCCCTGGAAGAAATTGGTTTGTACGTCAAATTGCTCGACGTCTGCCAACCTACTTCTATTCTACAGTGGCAGTTGACCTCCGATTATTCCTTATTGACTGGTCTGAGGCCAGGGGATACCTTGCAACCAACCCAACGGTTCTGGAACTATAAGCAATTGTCTTCTACCCCGGTTGGGCTTTATCATATTCCAGTAATATCCAGCCGTAAGGAAATTGGCGCTGCGGCATTGGGGGATAAAAACGGGGGATTTGCACTCCACCTCGTCAACCTGGGACCAACCCGCCAGGTTCACCTTACAGGCATACCGCCCAACGTCCATAGGCTCAGGGTCTGGATCACCAGCGAGGATTTGTCCATGAAGGAGGGGTCTGTCTTGTCCGTTTCCAGGACCGGTTCCGCGGGAAGTGCCGGATTCGCCAGAAGCAAGGGAAGCGCCGGGGCGGCCGGAGCCACCAGAAGCACCGGAACTGCCGGAGTTAGCCAAGGCACGAGATCGACCGAGCTTACCCTCCCGGCAGGGAGTTTCGTAAGTTTAATCAAGGGGGACTGACGGCCGACAGGCCGAGCCCGGCCCAGAAAAAAACAAACTTTTCCTGTAACCTTTTTCCCCACCTGGGGTAATCTATAACAATCAATGAGAAAACTTCGATGTTGCCAGCCGAGTTGACTGACGAAAAAATCATGTTGAAGGTAAAAGAAGGGAACTTGTCTGAACTATCAGAGTTATTCGACCGGTACCATCTGAAGCTGTTCAATTTCTTTTGGCGGCTTACCATGGACAGATCTGTAAGTGAGGACCTGACCCAGACCTTATTTTACCGGATTATGAAGTACAGGCATGCCTTTCAGGCGGAACAGGGAAATTTTAAGAGCTGGATGTACCGCATGGCCAGGAATATACACCTGGATTATTGCCAGGAACAAGCCAAACGCCCCGACAGGTATAAAACGATGCATGAACAGGATCCTGCCGCTCCTCCTTCGGAGTACAAAGACCAGGAAGAGCACCTGGTCCGGTTGGACAAAGCCTTGGGGAAGCTGGACCCTGAGCAGTTGGAAATCATTGTACTGAGCCGGTTTCAGGGCCTGAAATACGATGAGATTTCCCAGATAAAAGACATCTCCGTTTCGGCCATTAAGGTCAGGATGCACAGAGCTATTAAAGAATTAAGAGAACATTATTTCAATACGTTATGAATTGTGAACAAGTAAGGCAGTTATTACCCGAGTTCATAGACGGAACCCTGGATTCTTCCTCAAAAGGGGATGTGGACAGGCATTTGCTGACCTGCCCGGAATGCAGCAGGGAGACCAGTGAATTGCAGATATTATTTGCAGCCATGGAAAACAATCGGCCCATTCGACCCTCTATGGCCCTGAGGGAACAGTTTCAGGCCATGTTGCACGCAGAGGAAAAAGCCGTAGAGGCGTCGAAGCGTCGGGAAGACTCAAAAAACGGAAAGGTAGTATCCATGCAGTGGTTTTCGGCCATGGGTAAGGTGGGCGTAGCCGCGGCCATTTTGCTCATCGGGATAGGTATAGGCTATACCATCAGCCAGAAATCCGGAACCACTAACGCCAAAGAAATCGGAGAACTGAAAAGCAGCATCAAAGATGTAAAAGAGACCCTGATGCTGAACATGCTCAACAACGAATCTGCCAGTGATCGCATCAAAGCAGTCAGTTATACCGAGGATTTAAGTTCTCCTAATCAGCGGGTCATTGATGCCTTGGAGAACACCCTTAATAACGACAAAAACATAAATGTCCGTTTGGCGGCGCTCTATTCCCTGGCCAAATATTCAGACATTCCAACCGTGAGTGATTCATTGGTGGCTTCCCTGAGCAAGCAAAAAGAGCCCATCATACAAATTGTATTAATCAACCTGCTGGGTGAGAAAAAGAACACCAAAGCTATAGGTCCTATCCAACAAATACTTCGGGACCAAAAGACCATTCCGGAAGTGAAAGACATAGCCCGCAAAGAACTCAACAAACTATAATTACACAGATATGAATGTAGCTAAAATTGGGCTGGCCATTGGGGCCATGCTCCTGACCTCCCATGTACTGCATGCACAGGAATACAAGATCCAGGTAAGTAATTCGGCCTCGACGGAACTGGAACTCAAAGATTTTATCGGGGAACTTACGGTAACCGGATACAATGGAAACGAAATCATCGTCGCCGGCAGTGATGGGACATCCCTGCCAGATAAGGCCAGGGGACTGAAACGGGTTTATCCGGGAGGAAAAGATAATACAGGCGCCGGACTGTTTCAAACCAAAACGGACAACAAAATTTCGTTGGAATGTTTGCTGCCTATGGGTCACGAAGGTTCTTATACACTTAAAGTCCCTAATAACCTCAAGCTGACCATAGACAGGAAATGTGGACAGGGCGATCAGGTGAATGTAAGCGGGATGACTTCGGAGGTGGATATCACCAACTGCCAGGACATAACCCTCAATAATGTTTCCGGACCCCTTGTATTGAACTCCATCAGCGGGGAAATTAAAGTAGTCTTCGCCCAGGTCAATAAGGATAAACCCATCAATATTGCCAGTATCAGTGGGGATATAGACGTAACCATTCCCGCCTCAACGCCCATGAGCCTTGAAATGAGCAACCTCAGTGGCAATATGTTTTCAGATTTCGACATCCCCAGCCAAAAGAAAGAAGACATGAGGAGAGTAGGGGGAGGAAGCATCCAGGCTACAATTAATGGAGGAGGGGTGCCCATCAAGCTCCATAATATCAGTGGAAATATATACCTGAGAAAAGGGTAACACCAAAAACGAAATTTATGAAAAAAGTATACGCCATAGTGATGCTGGGTATTTTCGCCTCCCAGGTACATGCTCAGAAAATCATCGAAAAACAATTTCCGCTTCAACCCGGCGCTGATGTGAAGCTGGATCTACAGATCACCGATTCCATCAACATACAAGTCTGGGATAAGAATGAAGTGTACGTCAAAGGCTCCATCAACATCGACTCCAATAAGCATAACGATGACTACCAGGTCACCTTTGATGGTACAGGCGACAAGCGCTTTGAGGTGAAAGCCAGACTGGAACAGCCCCCGCATTGCAATTGTAGTTGCAGGGCTGATATAACCTTTACGGTATATGTTCCCAAAGGCGTAAATCTGGATGTCAATACGATCAACGGAAATATTGTCATCAGAGGTGGGCTGGGTCAGGTGAAGGCCAAAACCATCAGTGGATTTGTGGATATGGCGGTCTCACCAGAGAAGAAAGCCTCCCTTGAGATGAGCACCATCAGCGGGAATGTGTATTCCGACCTGGATTTTCCACTGGACAAAACCCAACCCAGACAGGTGGGCGGCCATATCAACACCAACCTCAATGGGGGAGGGGATATCTCTATAGTCCTGGAATCGATCAGTGGGGATATTTACTGCCGAAAGAGCTGAGCTGCAAAGGCTGGACCGCTGGTCCCGCAAGTGCTGAACTGCGGGGACCCGCAAGCACCTGGCTGCTCCTATTGGGGGCAGCCTTGTTTATGTTCCGTATCCAGGATATATTGGATCTTCCAAACACCATCTATACGTACAAGCTGGATCGCATCTACCCCACAATGATGGAAATTGCCCCGGAAGATAAAGCGATAGGGGGCCCAAACAGAAGCCAGGTTACCATCTACGTTCACGGTTGACAGGGTGGCTTGTTCGTCGGCTGCTCCGGCAGGAAAGGCGCTGATGATGCGCGCAAATTCATTGACAGCGTGACTTTTTACCTGGATTTGCCCCCCGCTTTCATCTATGGATTGAATGATGGCCCTGGGATGAAAACTGCCCGAAATGGCCGTGGAATCACTCCTTTTCATCGCGTCAAATAATGCATTGACGGCCGCTTTCACTGAATCTATGCCAGCGGTGGATGCGCCGGTCTGCGCCATAACCTTATGGGAAACCAGGAAGCTGCTGATCAACAGAAAAGCAAAGGTGATAAGCCGTTTCATGTATAACATTTGCCATAAAGATAGGGTTTGTATGAAAATTGCCCGATTATGGACTATATTAGAATAAACATCCTTCGAGCTATATGAAAAGAATCTTGCTCTGTTCCATTCTCTTTTGTTGCTATTATTCCCAAGCCCAGACCATTCAAACCGGCCCCGCCAGTCCATCATTTGATCTGGATAGACTTTCCAGGATAGATACCCTGATCGATGGATATATCCGTAATGGATGGGTTAAAGGGGTGGTGACCATTATAGTCAAGGATAACCATATCGCTCAATATAAAGGCTATGGCACCTTAGACAAAGAAGGTAAAGTACCCATGCCCACCAACGCCCTATTCCGGATTGCCTCCCAGACAAAAGCCATTGTCAGCGTAGGGTTGATGACCTTGTGGGAAGAAGGTAAGTTCACCCTGGACGAGCCCATCTCCCATTTTTTGCCTGCCTTTTCCCATATGCGGGTCCTGGATAAATACAACGCAACAGATACAACGTATACAACGGTGCCTGCCAAAAGGGATATCACCTTCAGGGACTTATTAACCCATACCTCCGGGTTGGATTATGCTGTCATTGGGACTCCTGATATGAAGGCCATTTATGCCAAAGCCGGCATTTCACCTGGGTTAGGCGTGGTGAACGCGGACCTGAAGGAGAGGATCAATACCTTAGCTAAACTACCCTTGGGTTATCAACCTGGTGAGAAATGGGTGTATAGCCTCAGCATAGACGTCATTGGATGCCTGATAGAAGTCATCAGTGGCCAGGACCTGGAGACCTTTTTGAGAACGCGACTATTTCAGCCCTTGGGGATGAAGGACACCTATTTCAATGTGCCCGCTTCCAAGGCCTCCCGATTGACTGCTGTGTATACCGAGGATTCATCCGGTCATGTGGTCCTCTGGGATAAAGCGAAACTGGACGTAGATCCTGACTATCCTATCCTCCCCAAACATTATTTTTCCGGCGGAGCCGGTCTGACTTCAACGGCCTTTGATTATGCCGTATTCCTGCAAATGATGCTCAATAAAGGCATGTATAATGGGAAGAGGATCTTAGGCCCCCGGACAGTGGAGCTGATGACCCACGGTCAGTTGGATTTTTTGTTCAATGGAACAGACAATTTCGGTTTGGGGTTTGATATTACGAGCGCCCTGTCGGCTTCCAGGAATCCTCGTCATGAAGGTAGTTTCAGTTGGGGAGGATTTTTTGGGACAACTTATTGGGCAGATCCAACAGTAAAAATGGTCTGCCTGATCATGACCCAGCAAACACCCAATAGCCACTATGACATTTCTACTAAATTTGAGCAGATCGTATATGCATCCCTCAAAGGGGATTAATCACAAACCTGGCTTTGAATACCTGACTTAAGGATGAACGCAGGATAAAGGTCTTAGGGGTGTTGTCTTTACTGCCCAATAAGAGCAGGCCCTGGCTATTCGCCGGATCAGGCAGTACATAGCGTATGGTTTCCATTCCATTAAAGGCCCTGAGAATGTATACTTCTCCAAACACCAGAAATGACAGGTCCTCCAGGCGCTTACCGCCTACCAGGGCATTGTTTTGGATAAGGGGTTGCATGTGCGCACCCACCGCATAGGTCACATAATCACAATCCCAATATTGGGGCATCTGATTCCAGAGGCTATCCTGGGTAAGCTTTGTTGTTGACCTATAGCTTTTAGGTGCTTCCTCGAACTTGTTTTCTTCCTCCATCTCTGCCAGTCGGTTGGCATATTCTTTTAGCTTTTCCAGGAATTTCCCACTTCCCCCCTTTGAAATAATCTGGTCTATATAGTTGGGTGAGTAGTTTAGCTCCTTTTCTATTGTCCTTCTATCCTTTCCATACTTGAATTTGACTTCTGATAACAGAAGGGTTAATTCCTTTTTCACTTCCATATTGCAATATTTTATTGCAATATAATGTGGAAATGTTGTTCATCAAAACAGTTTATATATGTTATTAACGATTAATTGAGCAATATCTTTGTATAATAAAGTCACATAGATATGATTACGAGGTTGTTGATGAAGAAGGACGTGGCAAGACTATTTGGCGTTACCGTCAAAGCGGTAGACAAATGGGTTAGTGAAAGGAAAATTCCCTTTATCCGGATTTCCAGGAAGTGCATCCGGTTTGACGAAAACGTGATTGAGGCGTTTCTGGCCAAAAGAACCGTCAAAGATCGGGTAAGGCCTTCCCTGAAAACCCGGCCCAGAAAAAAACACAAAGCAGCGGAAAAATCTACATCAGTTGAGCCGGGTGCAGCAGCACAGGACGGGGATAAAGATTAAGATAAGTCGAGCCGCCGCTGTTGGTAAGCAGATCCCGTACCATATATTTGTAAGTATATGGTAGGGTCTGCTTAATTGTAAACATGGAAAGAGTAGCCATTGTAAAATCGCTTTTGGTTGGGATTTATTTGTTGCTGGTGACATCCGCCTTTGGTCAAAATGTTCCCTCCGTTCTAAGTTTCCCCTCATTTGATAGTGTATGGCATCAGGTGTTAAGGGATAATCCCTCCGTGAAAATTTATCAGCTCAACGTTAGGAAAGCCTCCCTGGATCAGCGAACTTCCCAAAGCTTTTATTATCCCAGTGTGGGGGCAGGCGTCACCGCTCAGGATAATTTATATCTGCCTGTTACGCCTGTACCTGGAGAATTGATTAACCGGCCTGGAACCACTTATGACGTGCGCTTTGGTAAACAATTCAATTATGGGGCAGGTTTATCGGCCACCCAAACCGTATTCAACTGGACGTCTGTCTTATCTACCAAAATAGCCAGCAATAATGTTTTATTGAACCAAGCCCAGGAAGGAAGCTATCTCCAGTCCTTAAGAGAAAACACCGCCCGAAATTATTATGCCTTGTTGATTGCACGAGCCTCCATCCAGGTGGCCCTAAGAGACCAGCAACTGGCCGATAGTTTGGTTACGGTGGCTGGGTGGAGATTGGATCAAGGTTTAACGGATGCTACCGCCCTCAATCAGGCAAAGATCAATCGGGGGGATGTGCAAATTAACCTGGCCCAAAGCCAGCAATTGTTTGATCAAGCCTTGGCGAATCTGAGCATGTTGTTAGGGAAAAAGTCTGGTGATGGTATTGCTTTCACCGATACCCTGGATATAAAGGAAAGCACGTCTGAACAGCCTTTTATATTGGGTCCGGATAAAAACCTGGATGTTTATCAACTGCAACTATCCACTGCTACCCTCACAAAAAGGCAGAAACAGTCAGCTTTCTATCCCAGCCTATCCCTGGATGGTTATTATGGATATCAGCAGTTTCAGGACCAGTTGACTCCATCCTTTACACATGGAGCCTGGAGTAATTATTCTTATATAGGGCTAAACCTCAACGTGCCCTTATTCACCGGTTTTTACAATAGTGGAAATGTACGCAGCGCTACCGTTTCAGAGAAAATTGCAGCCCTTCAATACGACAATGCCCAGCTTCAAAGTGCCGTGGGGGACGACTTGTTACATAAGCAATACCTCAATGACCTGGCTATGACCAAGGCGGCCAGGGAAAATTTTCTGTTATTTGGGGATAATGAGGCTTTGGCCAGACAAAAGTATGGGGAAGGCCTGCTGGCCCTGGACCTGTATTTGAAAGTTTTTGAGGATTACCTCACCTCAGAGAATGCCTACCTGAATAATTTGTCCAATTTGTATACTACCCGGGCAACCATCCTGGGTAGGAACCCATAAATTTCATCCTTATGAGATTAATCCTTTACGGATGTTCAATGATCTGCTTATTGGCTGCTTGCAGGGACAAAACACAAATAAGTCCCGAGAAAAGGAATATCGTGGAAGCCGTTTTCGCCAATGGAAACATGGACACCAAACAAGGGTATAAGGTCATAGCCAACACCGACGGATACCTGTCGGTGGCCTATGTGACCGAAGGCGATAGCATACGTTCGGGTCAACCCCTGTTTCGTATTTCAGGAGAAATCCAGCAAACCCAGGTACGCAATGCAAAGGATAATTATGTGTATGCCCTGACCAATAAGGCGTCCACCTCTCCCCAATTAGCGCAGTTGGAGCTGCAAATCCGCCAAGCCCAGGAAAAATATAAGGTGGACTCTATCAATTTTCAGCGTTATGAACGCTTGCTTCCCACCAAAGCCGTGGCCCGCATAGATTACGACAATGCCAAGCTCACCATGCAGGCTTCTCAGACGAACCTTCATGTTTTAGAGAAAAACAAGGCTGACCTTCAGAAAACACTGGCCTTAAACACAGACAACGCCCAGGCTCAACTAAGGATACAGAAAGAAAACGGCAAATATTATCTGCTGACCGCTCAAACCAAAGGGGTCGTATTGTCCGTTAATAAGCGTGCCGGTGAATTGGTGCGGAAAGGGGATGTGCTGGCGGGGGTTAGCGCCGGACATATGTATATCAAACTCTTTATTGCAGAAGACGATATTGATCGCGTAAGTGTTGGACAATCCGTATTGGTTTCGCTGAATACGGAAAAAACAAAGGTCTATAAAGCCATACTCACCAAGGTATATCCCTCCTTTGACAGCAGTGATCAGTCTTTTATAGCCGAGGCAGACTTTAGCGGTCAACTTCCACAAGGGATACTCAGAGACGGCACCCAACTCCAGGCCAATATCATCATTAGCCAAAGGGACAGTGTGCTCGTCATTCCGACCTTATACCTTGAAACAGGAGACAAGGTGATACTGGCCGCGGGTCATAAAGAGGTACAGGTAAAAACGGGTATCCGCAACCTGGACTATACAGAGATTCTGGAAGGATTGACCACGGCAGACAATATCGTTTTACCAAAGGGGAAATAAAATATGAAGGGGCCCGTCAATTATGAAATTGCTTTTGTCTACCTGACGTCTAAATTAAAACAGACGCTTGTGGCGGTTATGGGCGTAACCTTTGGTATTTCCATGTATGTCTTTATGAACAGCTTTATGACCGGTGTCAATGACGTACAAACGGATCTGGCTTTCAGCGCTCTGGCGCATATAAGGGTATACAACGATGGTCCTGCGGACAACACAGACCTGGTGCGTAAAGTCTATCCCGAAGGCACCCTTTCCAACATCCGCAGTGCCAGGGTTATCCAGTATACGGAAGGGATAAAGCACTCCGGGGAGATCATTCATTTTTTAAGACAGCAGCCGGAGTTGAAAGCCATAACCCCCGAGGTGAATGTCAATGTGTTTTTTCGTAACGGAGCCAATAAGGTGAACGGAACCTTGTCCGGGGTGGATGTGGAAAATGAAAACCGGGTTTTCCAAAGTGCAACTTACATGCTGGAAGGGAACTGGAATGCATTGAAATACCGCAACGACGGATTGATACTGGGCAGCGGGTTGGCGGCTAATTTGAGTTTACATGTTGATGACAATGTGAACGTGCTGACTGCCGATGGTAACGCCAAAACGTACAAGGTCATTGGCATTTTTCAGACCAATGTGACCAGCGTGGATAAAACAAAGGCTTACTTGTCCATTGGCGCCACCCGTCAGTTGCTGGCCAAGAATGCGGACTATGTAACCGATATACAGGTGAACATCGGGGATTTCCACCAGGCAGAAAAGGTAGCCCGAAGAATAGCCCCCATCATCCCCTATAAAACAGAATCCTGGCAGGCTTCCAATCAACAACTGGAGGCCGGATCCAGGCTCAGGGATATCATTGCAGTGGCGGTTTCCCTGACGATATTGTTGGTGGCGGGTTTTGGCATCTACAACATCATGAACATGACCATCAATGAAAAGATCAGGGAGATTGCCATCTTAAAGGCCATGGGCTTTAATGGCAAAGACATTACCCGGATATTTCTCACCCTGGCCATGGTCATAGGTTTGGTGGGTGGGGTGATTGGGCTCTTATTTGGTTATGCGGTCTCCGTGACGGTGAACCACATCCCCTTTCGGATAGCCAGTTTGAAATACCTACCAATGGCCTATCGATGGCAGGATTATAGTATGGCCTTCTGTTTTGGCCTGGCTACGACCTTCATTGCCGGATATATGCCATCCAGAAGGGCTTCCAGGATTGATCCGGTCATTATTATTCGAGGATAGTTATGTCTGCAACCATAGCGCTTCGCGCCGAAAATATTATCAAGTACTTCGATCAGCCGGAAAGGTTCCAGGTCCTGAAAGGCATCAGTTTTGACGTCCAAAAAGGCGAATTTCTTGCCTTGGTGGGCAAATCCGGGTCAGGCAAGTCCACCTTGCTTTATGTGTTATCCACTATGGATACGGATTATGAGGGAGGGCTTCATGTCTCAGGGGAAAAGATGACTGGAAAGACCCAGAATGAACTGGCTGCTTTCCGCAATAGCCAGATTGGATTCGTATTTCAGTTTCACTACCTCCTGCCTGAATTTACCGCCCTGCATAATGTGATGCTCCCTGCTTTAAAATTAGGCCGGAAGTCCAGGGCTCAGATAGAAGAGGAGGCCATGGCGCATCTCAGTACCCTGGACCTGAGGGACCAAGCAATGAAAGCTGCCTCCAAATTATCCGGTGGGCAGCAGCAAAGGGTCGCCATTGCCAGGGCATTGATCAATGAACCCTCCATTATCATGGGAGATGAACCTACCGGGAACCTGGATTCCCGAAATACCCAGGTGGTATTTGATATTTTCCGAGGTTTGGCCAGGGAAAAGGGGCAGACCATCATTACCGTTACGCATGATGAAGATTTTGCCAGAAATTGTGACCGGGTGATAGAGCTCAGTGATGGGAGGGTTATCAGCGGAGTACATTAATCCTACATTGATTTAGAAATAATCCTTACTTTTGTAATGATTTGACGCCTGTTGGTGCGTCCTTTCGTTGGTTGTGCTTACCCTCCAATATCCATTCCGCACCCTCCAAATTCGCCCGGTTATTTTACCGCGGTTTCCCCGCCTTTAAAAGCCAGATCCTTCGTCATCATATCCGTGATTAACTTGTTCAGCCTCGTTTTTTCTCTACCCAAAGGATTTCTTATTTGCCTATGATTGGCAGGGCATAAAAGAAAGTGGCGCCTTTTGGTTGTCCATTCTCTGCCCATATCCTACCAAACATGCGGTCAATAAAGTCTTTACAGATCATTAAAGCTACGCCGGCTCCCTTTTCCTTTTCATTGTCATAGGTCAAATCCTTTTTGGCGTTAAACAGAATGGGGAGTTTTCTGGGATTGATACCTTTTCCCTCGTCCCTGAAGCAAACAATGACTTCCCTGGCGCTGGCCATGGCCGTTATGGTAATGCTGCTTCCTTCCGGAGAAAACTTGAGCGCATTATGGATCAGGTTGCGATTAATGAATTGCAACAATTCTTTATCGGCATGAATGGTAATGGTTTCAGAAACCGCATTGATCAGGGCGATCTTTTGCTTTTCCCCCACGGGCAGGAAAGGACGCATGGCTTCCTCCATCAGGTCCCTTAAGGAAAGGGGGACCGGCTCATAGCTAAAGCCTGACAATTGCTTTTTGATCCATTGAAGGATGTTCTCAAAAATGTCTATGGCGGCATCCGAGGATACTTCTATGGATTCCACCAGTTCATGCATTTCTTCCCGGCTCAGGCCCTCATCATCTTTGAGCAACATGGCCAGACTCCTGGCGGTGTTGATGGGTTGACGGAAGTCATGGGCCAGTAAGGATATAAGTTTGTTATTGAACTCGTGTTTCTGCTGAAGCTGGTTGTTTCGTTCACTGACCGCCCGGTTGAGGGCTTCCAGGGTATGGGTATGCTTTTGTTTTAGCCGGTACAACTGGTAGATGACGAGTCCTATGGCCGCTACGGAAATGGAGAAAATGCTGAGTATAAAAATGATCAGTCTACGGTTTTCGCCGTTGGTTTTGGCCGCTTCCAGCTCTTTGGTCGCAATGGCATAATCTATATAATCCACCCCTGATATGGAGTGGTCCTTATCCTCTTGTTCCTGCAACCGGAAGAACTCATCGGCAAACATGGCGGCCTGGGTGGGTTTGCCTCTTGATTGGTAAAAATCATACAGGGTTTTGGAAAATTGTTTGATGTAGCTATTGTACTTTTTATCCTCCGCTATATGAAGTGCCTGTGAGTAATAAGCAGCCGCTGTATCCGGCTGATCCTTTAAGTAATAGTCCCCCAGATCAGCCAGGATATCCAACACCAGGTAGTCGGCGCCGATATTTAAGGAGCCCTGGGCCGATTCTTTTAAGAGGGTAACCCCAATAGACGTTTTTCCTTCCTTAAGGTCAATAAGGCCCTCTGTTTGGGTAATTTCCTGGTCGGCAGCCTGATCATGGTATTTGTCGGCTATATAGCGTGCTTTACCCAGGTATATCTGTACGGAATCAGAGGGCACACTATCCAGGTATAGGGACAGGTAATTGGAATAGACCAGGGACATGATGGAATCCTGACGAATGCTTTGGCCCAGGTGCATGGCCTGATGGAAGTATTGTAGGCTCTTGGTCTCTTCTCCCTTGTCGTGGAGGATAAGGGCAATATTCATCAATAGCTGTGCGATATTGGAGGTATCCTTGATATCCCTGTACAGGTTTAATGCGTCATGGTAATAACGGAAAGCCAGGGAGGGATTGTTACTCAGGGCATTGTATATACCCATGTTATTGAGGGCGTCGGCTCTGCCTTTATCGTACCCATGCCGCTCGGAGAGCACCATAGTCCTCCCTGCATAGGCCAGCAGGGAGTCCGTGTTCCATTCGTAATAAAGGATGGAAATGCGGTTGAGTGCATCTATGTAGCGGAGACTGTCTTTGATAAGGGGTAGACTTTGCTGTATGGCCTTGATCTCCTGGGACTGGCAGAGCGCCGGAGTGATTATCAGGGTAAGGATTATACAGCAAAGGGTTCTCTTCATAGTTCTGGTATTAACAGAAAGGGTTCTGCAAATACTGCACCCATACGGGTAGGTTAGTATGTTAATTACTATACCCCTTAAATGTACCGAAATTTGGGCAATTTCACCGTTTCTCCAGGTTTATATTTACCCCATTGTCCTTAGGCTACTTTTAAACGCCCACTGGGTGGACCCGGCCCTTTTTCTCTTAGCGCCTGGTTTAGAGAACGTTCTCGGGAACGATTGCGTAAATAAAGTCCCGTTGCCCCCTAGTTCTATCGAGATCCATGGCAAGGTTCTGGATGATACCGGGAACCCGACGGCAGGCACTTCGGTTGTCCTGACCGGTGACGTTTCTTCAGTGACGGCTCGGGTTGGAGTCACCAGTGACCAAGGTCAGCCTGGGCCTATAATTTTGTGGAATATCAATGGGAAAGGGACCATTACTTGTCTCCTGACGACCCGGCCTTTTTTCAAACCCATAACGTAAGCCTGCCAATGGCAGGCACTGATTGCTTCCGGGGGCGTGTAGAGCAAAGGCAAGTCGATCTGCATGAGGACGCTCCCGCAGGTTCCGATCCCTGCAAAAAGACCCAACCTTGAGGACCGGGTTGGTTGCGCCAGGTGAGTAGCAATTGTTGTCTGACCATGGCTAATTTGGTAAAGTAGTACCAATATATGTTAAGCGTTGCAAAGCCCATGTTAAAAAACATCCGTAACCTTGCCCTTACACATGGTTATGAAACGATTAGCCCCTGCATTGCCTTTATTGGTAGGAATCCTATTTATGCTTCCTGCCTACGCCCAGAAATTTGATGGACTTGCCTCCACGCCTCCCATGGGCTGGAACAGCTGGAATACCTTTCAGACCAATATCAACGAACAACTGGTTAAGGACGTCGCAGACGCCATCGTAGCCTCAGGCATGAAAGATGCCGGCTACACCTATATCGTCCTGGATGACGGCTGGATGGCCAAAGAAAGAGATAGTGCGGGCAACCTCGTGCCCGATCCCGCCAAATTCCCCCATGGAATCAAAGCCCTGGCCGCTTATATGCACAGCAAGGGGCTAAAGTTCGGATTGTATAACTGTGCAGGCACGGAGACCTGCGCGGGGTATCCCGGAACCCGTGGATACGAATACCAGGATGCCCGTAATTATGCCGCCTGGGACGTTGACTACCTGAAATTCGACTGGTGTTATTCAACGGGTATCAATGCCAAAGAAGCCTATACCACTATGAGTAAAGCCCTGCGTAAAGCGGGTCGCCCCATCCTATTCAGTCTTTGCGAATGGGGTGGCAACAAACCCTGGGAATGGGCCGCTCCTGTGGGCCATCTCTGGAGAACCACCGGGGACATCACCGCCATTTTCGACGCGGAGAAAAAGTTTACCGGTTATTCCCAATTCGGGGTACTCCGTATAGCGGATATGCAAAAAGGGCTGGCGGCTTATGCAGGGCCAGGACATTGGAACGATCCGGATATGCTCGAAGTAGGCAACGGGATGAGTGCCGCCGAAGATCGCTCCCACTTTTCCATATGGTGTATGCTTGCCGCTCCCCTAATAGCGGGGAATGACTTACGCCATATGTCCTCTGCTACCCAGGCTGTTTTGACCAATAAGGCATTGCTTGCCATCGATCAGGACCCGCTTGGAGCCGAGGGGTACAAGTACACTGAAGTGGACAGCATTCAAACCTGGGTCAGGCCACTTTCCAGTGGCGCCTGGGCGGTTTGCCTGGTTAATCGCTCCAGCACCCCACGCAAGATTGGTTTGGATTGGACAACCGTCCACGCCACAGATTCTACCGGCGTAGGGACGTTCACTTTATCCCCTGCTTCTCAGACCTATAGTTTGACGGATTGCTGGACTTCCCATGTGCTCGGTTCGACTGCTCAACCTTTGCATACGGAAGTTGCTTCCCATGATGTGCTCGTGATGAAACTAACAGTGCGGTAGGGGAGCGCTAACCTCCGGTTCATAAAGGCGTATACACAAAATTCCTGAACGTTACAGCGCCATTGCCTATGGCACAGAGGCCCAGCCTTAGACTCATAAAGCCGCTTAGTACATTGTGGTTGAAACCTGAGACTTCGAGCGAGTTTTCAATTTTTATCCAATTTTGACCGTTCAGGCTATAATACAGGTCTACGGTATTCTCCATTTTTTTGACCCGGAGATAGACATGCCTTTGTATAACGGATTTTTCAGTGGGGAACTGCCAGCCTCTGAGGTTGGCAAGAATGTTTTGTTTGTCGGCTAAAATTCCCGAGTACATATTGCTGTTATAGAAGAGTACCAGGCCTCCAATGGCTTCCCCGGTGATGGTTAGTTCTACTTGTGCCATATAAGAGTGATTGGAGGGGATGCACAATAATGGGGAGGATTCACCCAGTGTATTCCCTTTGGCATGTATAGTAAGACTGTTGCCGGCTACATGGAACCTGCTGGTATCGTAGGAACCGAAAAACTGCCATTGCGCTTTCAGGGTGTTGCCGCTAAAGGAATCGCTGAGTGCAAAGCTGTTCTTCACGGTGGATTTGGCGGGTTTTTTAATGGGCTGATCCGTTTTAATGCCATCGGGTATCTTGTACCAACCATCTACAGTCCACGCTACGGGTTCAAGAAGGGTTTGACGGCCCATGTTGTAATAATCCTTTTCATAGCCATGAAATATCATCCACCATTTTCCGTCTACAGCCTGGAACAAGGTGCCATGGCCTTTGGACCACCATTTTTCTGAGCTTTGTTTAGTGCGTATGATGGGATTATATGGGGAATTTTCCCAGGGACCAAAGGGGGATTTGGAGCGTGCGGAAATGACCATATGGCTGGTCGCAGGACCGGCCGTTCCGCCTTCTGCAACAGTAAGGTAGTAATAGTCACCCCGCTTAGTTATTTTGGGGCCTTCCATGCAAAAACATTCTATACTCCAATCCCTGGGTATTTTCCAGCCATTATATGCCTGTTTGAAATCGCCTGTCACAGAAAGCCCATCTTCGGACAGGGGTACATAACCCCCATTATTGAAATATAAGTAACGATTACCTGCGGAGTCGGTGAAATGGCCCGGATCGATATAGTTGATCTTCAGGTCTACGGGATCGCTCCAGGGGCCGGTGATGGCATCAGCCGTGACGACATAGGTAGTTGTACCAGCCGGGAAATAGATGTAATATTTGTTTTGGTATTTAACCAGATCAGGGGCCCAGACAGAGCCTACATATTTGTGTAAGGCATGGGTTACGGGTGTCCAGTTGATCAGATCTGTGGAATGCCAGATCAATAAGCCGGGATAGTACTCAAAGGAGGAGTTGACCATGTAATAGTCATTGCCATCCCTGAGTATGCTCGGATCGGGATAATCGCCTGCGAAAATTGGATTGAGGTAGTACCCATCGCCTTTTAGGTTCACTGTTGCCTGGTACTGTGCATGTACCTCAAAAGTCAACAACATCGATAAGATCGGAAGGATTATTTTATGCATAGATTCCGGGTTGTTCTGAGTGGCTCGTTGCCTTTTAAAGATAGGGTAATTTGATGCCACTTCAGCCGGTTCGATGCTGATGAGGGAAGCTAAACGGATGCTTGATGTACTTAAGTCAGCTGGTACCTGAGAATTTCTATCAGATCGTTATAGTTGTTTGGTTTGGTGATGAAGGCTTTGGCGCCAAGTTCGAGTGTGGTGAGTTTGGTGGAGTTCTGAGCGGTTGTGGATAAGATGATGATGGGGATTTTCCGGAGAAATAAGTCCATTTTTGCTTCGCGGAGGAATTCCAAGCCGTTCATGCCGGGAAGGTTGAGGTCGAGGAAGATGAGATCCGCGTTGATTTCGTGATTACGGAGCTTCGTCAGGGCGGATAAGGCGCTGAATTCAGTGACACAGTTGAGGTGGGAGGATATTTCTTTGAGTACGGAAAGAAAGATTTCCTGATCATCTGGGTCATCTTCGATAAGTAAAACATTGCTGTAAGGGGCTAGCCCGTTCATGTTGCAAATGTAGCTTAAACAAACCAGTTGGGGTGGTTTTGTTTGTTATTCTCAGATTATCGTTTGGTGCTGGTTTTGATAATTTTGCAAGGGGTTAAAACATTAGGGAGCCTTCTGTTAGGTTGGCTGACAATATAGAGACTTGGAATGGAGCGTGTTAGAGGTGGAAGCTAGCGCGCTGTGGGCGTTGATCTGGATTGGTAAAAAGAAATGAAAATGGGTGAATGGAGGTGGAAAGGAATCGGGCATAATTGGTTAATGTTGTATAATTATTGGTATTTGTTACATAATTGCTACTTAAAAAATATTCCATGGTCCATCCTGCTCGAATAGGAAATGAACGTAGGACTAAAAAAGAATGGCTCACATTAGGAGCCATTATCTTCATAGGTTGACTACGTTATATGGAACAGGCGTTTTTGCTTGACTCGTTTTTCCATGATGGTGGATGAGTCTTTGGTGTCATTTCCATTACCAAGTGTGTTAAAAATCGGGCCAATATTTGAATCCTTTACGATAAAGGGGTGTTTTATAAATCTTTTGCATACGCTTTTCGACCTGAGCAAGGATATGCTGCTTCTCCTTCCCCATTCTGTAGCCCTTTTTCCCCGAGTGTGCTGGTAGGGCAGTGGCGCATCATTATCCAAATAAGTTATTGGTGAAAGCCACGCGGATACGGCCTTGAAAATTCTCGATGGATTTGAAGATCTCCCTCAAGGTTAACTGCTCAATGCGGGTCAGGCTTTCCAGGTCGATCAGGTTGTCTGGCTCTGCCCTGTCAGCGATGATGCGCCCGGCCTGATGGCGTAGTCGCATACCCATCAGGGTGTAGTAAGACTGGGTAAGTTCCTGAAAGTCGTTTTGATTGAATACACCCTTATCCCTTAACGCCTTCAGGCGATCTCCCGTATTGACTTCAAAGATGCGGTTGTGTAGGGCATAGACACGGATCAGGTCCACGATCGGGGTCATGGCTTTTTTGATGTCGAAGACTTCGTGTTTTCCCTTTGTGAAGGTTCGGATGTTTTTGAAGAAGGTGAGCGGTGGTTCATATTGGAGCGCGTTTTTCGCTAAATAAAAAAACAACTTCTCATTGGGTTTTTGCAGCTCGGTATCCAGAAAGGTGCTTAGTTCTTCGAGGATGTTGGCGTCCCCGTAGATGTATCGGCAATCAAAAAAGGTAGAGAACCGGATCACCGTTTCGGGCACAGATTCCTGCATCCATTCAAGGTAATTCCTTTTCCAGTGGGACAGGGAATGGGTCCACTTGGGATTGGAGGCCATAAAGCCGCCGGTGCAATAGCTGAATCCGATATGGTTGAGGCGATCGGACACGGTATGAGCAAAGCGCAGGAAATATTCCCTAACGGCTTCCCTATGTTCATTGGCTTTGTCTTCGTAAATGATGGCGTTGTCCTGGTCGGTTTTGAGGGTTTGTTCCTTGCGGCCTTCGCTGCCCATAACCATATATACAAATTTGGCTGGAGGAGGACCTTGTTCTTCTATAACTCCCTCAATGACTTTAAGTGCTATGGTATCGGCCACGGTCGTAATGACCTGGTTGGCAATCTCTGCGTTCACACCCCGGCCCAGGAGTTGGGTAATCATTTGGGGGACCATTTCCCAACGACGCTTTAGTTCATCGGTGCTCATGGCCAGCTTCACCGATTGGATAAAGACCAAAGGGGATTGGGCTTGTTCACTTAAGAGTTTGTTGCGGCTTAAAAATCCGGTGTACTGTCCCTGGCGTTCTACCAGCAGGTAACGGGCCTTGGTCCGGAACATGAGCAGTACGGCTTCAAAGACAAAAGCGTTCGAAGAAATGCTGACGATGGGTGTGGCCATCACTTGAGATACCGGTTCTCTGGGATCTCCCTGTTTGGCCAGCACATTGTCCCGGAGGGTGATATCGGTGACGTAGCCGATAATGGAGGTTTCCGCGCGCGGGGCGCCCGCCTCCGTGGGCGCGGCGCCCGCAGGTGAATCGGCGACAGCTGCCTCCGTGGCCTCGGCGCCCGTTGCCTGCACGAACAGACAACTCACCTTGTGCTCGGCCATGATTTGAGCGGCCCTGTAGACGGGCGTACCGGGGGCGCAGGAAACAATTTCCCTTTGTTCAATCCCTTCTATGCGACGCGAGAACCACTGGTCGGCAGCGGTATAGCTGTCCTCAAAGGTCTGAGGCGCTTTAAAGAAGTGGGCGAACTCGTCATTGAGCATTCTTTGCCCAAAGTCAAAAGTGAAGTGCTGGAAAAAAGCATCGTAGCGCTGCACCAAAGCCCTGAAGTCTTTTCGGGGTAGGAAATAAACCAGGGTGTCTTCGGCGGCAATAACCGTAAACAGGGATTGTTTCCTATTCAGGAGAATGGACACACCTCCATAACAAAAGCCGGATCCATGGATTTCTTCCAGCCTTTTGTGTTGTTTGCTGTCGTAGAAAAACGATTCATAGGCGCCTTTGACTATGATATCCACTCCTTTCATGTGGGTGACGCCTTGCTGGTATATCAGGGCGCCTTTTTTATAAGTTACTTCCTGCAATTTATCTGCCGTCCGCTCCAGTTCCTCTGGAGGCAATAGGTTGAACGGGATCGCACCAGATAGAAAAGTTAGCCTTTCATTCATAATGGATGAGTGATGCTCAAGTTAATTTCTTTTTTAATCATGCCCTTATGCCTGAGCTCAAAATAGCAGGCGGCGGTGGCGGCGGCATCATAATAAGCGTCATGCGCGTTTTCCAGGACCTTACGAAAAAGCAGCTCGTACAATTGTCCCAGCTTCAGGTACCGGAATTGGGGATTGGGTTGCAGATGGTTTGTGCCCAACATCGTGCAATAGGCCGGACTGTTACCAACGGGGTTGGGTATTCCGGCCCTATAGCTTTCTGCGCCCAGTATGTGTAGATCAAGCGTCAGGAAATGTCCAACCAGCAATGGGTTATACATTTCTATGTCCTTGCGGAGTATTTCCAGCACCTTGAGACGGCTTTTCCCATTGATTCCCAGAAAATCCTGCCTCAGGTGATGTATGCGCCAGGCTTCGGGAGCAATGCTAAAGTCATTATCGTTGATGTAATGATCCTCCTCCTTTATTTTTATGCCCTCCTGGTCAAAAATGAGCCAGGAGATTTGTACGGCATAGGGCCAGTTATCGGGTGCGGCATAGGGACGTTCCCAATCTTTGGGCAAACCAGAGGCTTCGGTATCAATAAAAAGTAGAAATTCGTTCACGCCGATAAAAATAATCAATTGCGGGGCACGACCCTCAAATGGGCTAAAACCAATGAATTTGAAAGTCAAACTTTCAAATCGCTTGGTTTTAGGGTAGATTTGCCCGCATGATACAACGTGATTTATCACATAATTTAAACGATGCGCTTGCCAATATGCCCATTGTAGCATTGGTTGGCCCAAGACAGGTGGGTAAAACAACGCTGGCCTTTCAAATCGCAGGATCAGATGTTAAAAAGAAGACTTCTTATCTTGACTTGAAGTTAGATTCCGGTTTAAGCAAGCTGGATGATCCTGAAACTTATCTGAGACGATTTGACAACCAACTGTTGATGATCGATGTGGTGCAACGCAAACCAGATTTGTTCAGATAGGACCCCATAAGCAAGTCTGGGCCATTGAAATAAAAAGACCTGTTGCACCTAAATGGACTAAGGGCTATTATACTGCTTGTGAAGACATAAAAGCCACACATAAGTTTGTTATTTACGCTGGTAATGAGCAATACACCATGAGTGAAAATGTAGAAGCCATTGGCGTAGTAGCATTCCTTAAGAAATGACAAGAATTGTAAATACTATGACACCCATCAAAACCTCCCTACTCAGCTTTGGCATGTCCGGGCGTCTGTTTCACGCGCCATTTATCAACCTCAACCCAGGGTTTGTATTCCATTCCGTTTGGGAAAGGGAAAAGAACCTGGCCGTTGAGGTGTACCCGGAGGTGCTGACCAAACGAACCCTGGAGGAGATCATTGGTGACCCTGTGGTGGAGTTGGTCATTGTCAATACGCCGAATTATACGCATTTCGAATATGCCCGGGCGGCATTAAAGGCTGGAAAGCATGTGGTGGTGGAAAAGCCCTTTGCGGTTAGCGCATCAGAGTGCAAAGCGTTGGTCGAGCTGGCGGCAGAAAACAAAAAGTGTTTGACCGTTTATCAAAACCGGCGTTACGACAGTGATTATAAAACGATCAGGCAGGTGTTGGATGGGGCATCATTAGGTGAACTGGCCGAAGTGGAAATGCGCTATGACCGTTTTGTGATTAACCTCAGTCCCAAAAAGCACAAGGAAACGCCATTGCCGGGAACAGGACTGGTGTATGATTTGGGTGCACACCTGATTGATCAGGCGCTGCAACTCTTTGGTGAGCCCCAGGCTGTTTTTGGGGACATGGCCATTCAAAGGCCCCAATCTCAGGTGGACGACTATATGGAGATCCTGTTGTACTATCCAGGTTTCCGGGTTAGGTTGAAATCAGGCTATTTAATCAGGGAAGCCCCAGTCGCTTATTCTTTTTATGGGCGCAAGGGTTCCTTCATAAAACCCAGGAGCGATATGCAGGAAAAGATGTTGCAGGCAGGTGTGAAGCCGGAAGGAATTGCCTGGGGGCAGGAGCCGGAATCCCAATGGGGACTGTTGCATACGGAAAAGGAAGGAACGGTGATCAGGGAGTATGTTCCTTCCCTCAAAGGAAATTATATGGAGTTCTACGATCAACTGCACGCAGCCATCCGGGAAGGGCAATCGGTCCCGGTGGCTGGGGAAGATGGGATAGCGGTCATTAAAGTTATAGAACTAGCCTATCTGAGCCATAAAGAAAGGAGGGTTGTTGATTTCATTTAAATCCCTATATTTGGCCCTGTTTGCCAAAAATAAATGAACAAGGCCCTAAATATATTCTGCTCGTACATGGCGTATCTCCGGAGCGCCTGTGCCAATGTGCCCTGACGCTACTTGTAGTTGTTTCCAGCTTTTCTCCTCAATTTTTTGTTTTCATACTTTAAACATTACTGGCGTTGACACATATTGCTGTGACCGGCCTGGGTAAGGTGGGCTCTTTGGTGGGTACCCTGCTCAGTTCAGAATATAAAGTAACGGGCCTGGATAGGCAAGTTCCCTCTGTACCATTAACCTTTGATACAGTGAGAGGGGATACGGCTGATCCCAAAGCGTTGTTGGAATTTTTGAAAGGTAAAGACGCTGTTGTGTCTTGTTTGCCTTATCATCTTCAAATAAATGTGGCTAAAGCTGCATATGAATTAGGAATTCACTATTTTGACCTCACGGAAGACGTAAGGACTACTGAAGCCATCCGTAAAATGGCGGAAACGTCCAAGGGAGTCATGATCCCTCAATGCGGACTGGCTCCGGGTTTCATAGGTATTGTAGGTGCTGATCTGTGTAAATCCTTCACCAAATTGAGGGACATTGAATTGAGGGTAGGGGCCCTTCCCAGGTATCCTAACGGGCTGTTGGGGTACTCCTTTACCTGGTCTCCTGCCGGCGTGATTAATGAATATATTAATGACGCGGAGGTAATCCATAACGGGGTGAGAAAGATGGTTCCTTCCTTGGATGGAATAGAAACAATCAATATAGAGGGACAGGAATTTGAAGCCTTTTCCACTTCCGGGGGATTGGGTACACTGTGTGAAACCCTGGAAGGAAAGGTAGATACGCTCAATTACAAGACCATTCGCTATCCGGGACACGCTAAATTGATGCGTTTCTTATTGTACGAGTTAATCTTAAAAGAGAAAAAGGAATTGGCAGAGCAAATCCTTACCGAGGCCAAACCCCCGGTTTCAGAGGACGTGGTGTATGTGTATGCGGTGGTAGAGGGTTGGATTGGAAATGAATTGCATAGGAAAGAGTTTTACAAGGCCTATCATCCACAGGTCTTGGAGGGGAGGCGTTGGAGGGCCATTTCCTGGACGACGGCCGCCTCCGTGGCTGCGGTGGTGGAGTTGGTGATCAACGGTCAGCTTCCTCAAAAGGGCTTTGTACGCCAGGAAGACATTAGCCTGGAAGACTTTTCCCTTACTAAATGGGGACGTCTCTATGGAGCGGCCTTTAATCATGAAGCGTCAAATTAAAAATACTACCCAGGGATCATCCGGCCATTCACGTTACCGGTCCTGGGAGCCTTGTCACATCTGAGATGAAGAGAAAAATACCCCGTGGTTATCTGCGGGGTATCTTCTTCTTCCTTCCCCAAAAGCTTTTTACATGTCTATCGATAAAGATCTTCAAATCGTCATGCAAGGTCTGGTAGGAAGATACCGCCAGCGAGTACCCGATGTGGGTATTATATTAAAAGCCATGGTGGCCGAAGGCATTATCGCCTCGGAAGCCGAAGTGGAAAATGATCATATAGCCTTCAGGACCCTGGGCGTTCCACACCTGGGTGTTGCTTCTTTAGAAAAGATCTTCCTTCACTTCGGTTATACAAAAAGGGATTATTACTTTTTTGGTGAGAAAAAACTGAATGCCTGGTGGTATGCACCACCTACGCCCGGATTGCCCAGGATCTTCATATCTGAATTGAGGGTGGGGGATTTAAGCCCCAAAGTTCAGGACATCATTCACGCCTATACGAAGTGCGTCCCGTCCGATCCGGTGGACAGCCTGGACCTTTCTGATACAACTGCCATTGATGCCTATCTCCATACTTCTTCCTGGGAAGTGCCTACCATTGAGGACTATAAGGCCCTGGCCGCTGAAAGTGAGTATGCCGCCTGGGTGATCTATAACCGCTATTACCTGAACCATTTTACCCTGAGCGTGCATAACCTTAAAGCGGGTTATGATACCTTGGAAGCCTTCAACGCCTTCCTGAAGCGTAAGGGTATAGTCCTTAATACCTCCGGAGGAGAAATCAAGGTAAGCCCCGATGGCCTGTTGCTGCAAAGTTCTACCGTTGCCGAAATGGTTGAGGCTACTTTTAAAAACGGAGAAACACAATTGATCCCCGGGTCTTATGTGGAGTTCGCGGAGAGGAAGGTGCTGGAACCGTTTCGAAACCTGCCCAAAAGCGACCTGAAACGGGAACACCGCAGGGAGGGTTTTGAGGCCGGAAACGCCGATAAAATATTTGAAAGCACTTACCTGGAACAGGTAGGGAAGCGATAAGCGCATTAAAAAGGGCACCCTAAGCCGCCTAAAGGTTAATCACTTTGGCGGCTTTTTTTATTCCCTATTGCGTAAGTGAATGCTTACGCTTATATTTGTAAGTGAACCCTTACATATGCGTAGAGATGTATTTCAGGCGGTTGCCGACCCTAATCGCAGGGCAATACTGGGGCTGTTGGCCCAAAAACCTTTGAATCTCAATCAGGTGGCGGAGCATTTTTCCGTAAGCCGCCCAGCCATTTCACAACATATGAAGGTGTTGAAGGAATGCGGGTTGGTCATCATAAACCAAAAGGGTAGGGAAAGGGTCTGTGAAGCTAAAATGGAAAAGTTGGGAGAAATCTGGGATTGGTTATTTGCTTATAGACAGTTCTGGCATGAACGCTTTGACAAGTTGGACCAGGTTTTAAAAGACATACAAACCAAACGGGAAGATTATGGTAAATAAGTTGATGGACATTTCAACCTCCGGAGAAGGCCTCCTGATTTCCCGACTCATTGATGCGCCAAGAGAGCTGGTCTTCCAGATGTGGACCGATCCGGAAAGTTTATCCCGCTGGTGGGGACGTCCCATAGAGGGCCATTACCTGGAAGTATCAGCGCCAGAAATGCTGGTTTGGGTCATGAATAAAAAGGATGACAGGCAACACACAGAACTGGAACTTAGTTATACGGTTACCTTTTTAGAGGAGAAAGGAATTACGAGACTTATGCTAAAAGTTCAAGTGCTCCATTGCATACCGGAAATCGCCCTGGCCATGGATATGCTGCTGTTCGGCCTAAGCCGGGCATGGGGTGAAGGTCTCAGCAGGTTGCAGGCGGAAGTCCAGGTTGCACCAGGTATTCCGGTTGCCATATATAGTAATAGTCATCAGGTTGGGCTGAATGAAATATCCTCTTAGATCGTAGCCGAACTGTTTCATCTGAGCCGGGACCAGGAGCGGCACTTTAACCCTTTATACAATACGCGGAGGGTGGGGAATAGAATTTTATTGTATTTTAGGGGCTTACCTCAAAATCGCAATCATGGCTTTTGGTTTTAATCCGCACTATGCAATTGATCTGGGTCTGGATCAGATGACTCCCCAACATTTTATGGTATTGGCTTTAGATGTTGTCAAAGAATTGGACTGGAAAGTACAGGAGGTTGGCGATATGGGTATGACGGCCTTTACCTCAACCGGGGTTTTCAGTTGGAAAGGTCGGTTTACAATTGTTATTGACAATGGTCTGGTTCACCTAAAGAGTGAATCGATTGGGCGCGAGCTAATGGATTGGGGAAAAAACAAAAGGTGCGTAGACCGGTTTATCCAGCTCTACGATACAAAGAAGGACGGCGTTACGCTGGAGCACCTGGAAACCTCCTACACGCAAATGCAGTCCAGGGAGGACTATGTTTCTCCGGCTCAGCAAGAGGCCCAGGCCTCCGCTCCGAAAGGTAGCTTTTGGTCCTTGTTTGTCCCTAAGCCGGGATTCTTCATGACCCCTTTGATCATTGATATCAATATCCTTTTGTTTATCATCATGGTGCTCAGTGGGCCAGATATAGCCCAAAACCTGTTCGGACCCAATACGGACACTGTTCTCCGATGGGGTGGTAATTTCAGGGCCCTGACCTTAAACGGTGAATGGTGGAGGCTACTGACCTGTATGTTCCTCCACATTGGGTTGATGCATCTGTTGTTGAATATGTATGCGTTCATGTACATCGGTTTCCTGTTGGAGCCTTTGTTGGGAAAATGGAGGTTTGCGCTGGCTTACGTATTGACCGGATTCGTCTCCTCTATGACCAGTATATTCTGGCACGACCAAGTAGTAAGTGCAGGGGCTTCAGGCGCCATTTTCGGGATGTATGGAGTCTTTCTGGCGCTGATTACCACGAATGTCATTCATGCCAACGCCCGCAAACCCTTGCTTAGCAGTATGGCCATTTTCATTGGATATAACTTGTTGTTTGGGCTCAAGGGAAACATAGATAATTCGGCCCATATAGGTGGACTACTGAGTGGGTTCGTCATTGGATACATCTTCTATCCTGGGTTGAAAACGGAACGCTGGCGTTACGCATCGGTTATAGGCTCCATATTGGTGGCGGGAGTTGCCATGTGGCTATTGTACCAGAATACCAATAAGGATATTGTGCTATACCAGAAAAATATGAATGAGTTCGCTGTTTTGGAAAAACGGGCGCTTAAGGTTTATGAACTATTGGGAGACACAACGAATCCCCATCTGCTTGCCTCCATTCAGGACAGCGGGATAAACTGTTGGAATCAGGCATTAATGCTGATGCAACAGTCCGAGTCCCTGGCATTACCAAAGGGTTTGAAAGACAGGGTTCCCTTGTTTGTGGAATATTGTAATGCCCGCTTGGATAGTTACGGATTCATGTACCGGCGTCTGGCGCATACAACATCGGCAGACTCTTCTGTATACTATGAAACGAGGGTCAAAAGTATATTGGATGAACTCAATGGATCTGTTAAATAGATGAGCAGACCTGGTGCTGGCTTGAAAAAACTTTACTGAGCGCAGCTTCCAGGATGCCCAATGCCGATTGTAACTCTTCCCTGGTAATAGTCAGGGGAGGAGATAGCTGTAGTACATTTCCCTGGGATACTTTAAAGCTCAGGCCGTTTTGCAGGCACTCGTACATAACTAGTTCGGATTCCTTAACGGCTTTGGTCTTCGTTTTTTCGTCAGTAATTAATTCTATTCCCCACAATAAGCCCCTGCCTCTAACATCCCCTATAACCGGAAACTTTTGCTGGAGGGCCTGGAGTTGTTCCCGCATAAAGATTTCGTCGGCGTGTACTTTTTCAAGGAGATTGTTTTGTTCTATATAATCAAACATGGCCAGGGCTGCGGCGCTACCCAGGGGATTTTTCTCAAAGGTGTAATGACCTAAGGATACGTCGGTGGCAATATTGTATTCATCCCTGGTGACCATAGCGGCCATAGGTATCACACCAGCGCCCAACCCTTTACCCAGACAAACAATATCAGGTTCTATACCATAGTGTTCGAAGGCAAACATATGGCCGGTGCGGCCAAAGGCAATGGGGATTTCGTCCAGGATCAATAATACCCCGTGTTTGGTGCAGATCTCCCTGACTTTTTTCCAATAAGCCTGGGAGGGGAGTTGTACATCGGTATTGCGAACGGTTTCGGCTATGAAGGCGCCTATGTCTCCTTCTTTTTCGATCACGTATTCTAAGTACTCAGCATAAAGGAGATCGGAGTCGCCCTTGAAGATGCCTCTGTAGGTTTCAGGCGGAGGGATGCGTTCAACGCCGGGCATGAGGGGGCCCATGCCTTTACGGAATTCCCGTTCACCTCCGGCAGAAATGGCATCCAGGGAAGCGCCGTGAAAAGAATCCCAATAGGAGATTACCTTATGACGCCCCGTAACGATGCGGGCCAGCTTCAGGGCCATGCCTATTGCGCTGGTGCCACCGGGCGCAAACAAAACCCTGTTTAAACTACCCGGCATCAGGGACGCCAGCCGTGCTGCCAGCGCAATGGCGGGTTCGTTGGTATAGCGACGGGGACTGAAGGGCAACACATCCATCTGGGCTTTTACCCTATCCAATATAAAGGCATTGCGATAACCGAGTTGGTGGACGTTGTTGCCATGAAAATCCATATAGCGCCTGCCTTGCAGGTCGGTCAGGTAAATGCCTTGGCAGGCATGAAGCACGTCCAGACAAGGCGTAGACATGGATTGATGGAGGAAGTAACGTTCGTCTTCTTCCAGGTATCTGGCCGTTTCACCGTTGCGGATCAGGGCATACCAGTCCTGACGGGCGGGGGAAAAATTGATATCTCCTTCTGTCCTGTGGAAAGCGTCAATCATGATGGGCGCAAGGTACTTATTCCATTTGAAGTGTCCTCGCCGGATTGACCCTGGCTGCCCTCATTCCATGATAAGAAATTGTTACCAATGCGATGACCAGGCTGATCATTCCCCCCAGGGCAAATATCCACCAGGATAGGTCTGTATGATAATCCATCATGGACAGGAATTTTTGCATCACCCATACAGAGGGAGGTACCACCAGTAAAAAGGCAATGATCACGGGTTTCAAAAACTCCCTGGATAGGATATACCACAATACGCTTTGAGAAGCGCCCAGCACTTTGCGTATGCTGAGTTCCTTCTTTCTTCTTTCGGCAATGTATCCGGCCATCCCGAACAGACCCAGGCAGGAAATGAAAATGGACATGCCTCCAAATAGGGCAATCAGTTTACGTATCAGATAGGCATTCTCAAACCGTTTCTGGTAGTCATCCAATACGAACCGGAAAGTAATAGGATAGGCGGGATTGAGGTCTTTGGCAATTTTTTTGATTTGTGTCAGCCTTTCCCTCCAGGCGCCATCGCCTGCCATGCGGATGAGTATATGGTTCTGGCCCTGGGGACTAAAGTATATAATCAGTGGTTTGGAGAGAGAAGTCGGATCATTGAATACAAAGTTCTTCACGACACCTGTAATCGAATTATTGCCGAGACGTATGCCTACGTATGGTTTCTTTAAATCCATTTTCTGAGCGGCGGCTTCATTGATCAGGCATCCATTACTGTCGGAGGCAAAGGCAGCACTGAAGTCTCTTCCTTCCGTCAGGATCAGCCCATTGGTGCGTACCCAGTCATAGCCAACAATGCTCATGTTGATATTGAAATCCTTATCTGGCGTTTTACCAGGCCATTCCAACCCATTAATGCTACCGCCAAAGTGGGTGGGATTATCGGAGGCTGTAGTAATATCCTGGATGCCCCTCACATTGGCTGCCTGTTGTTTAAAAAGATCGTAATGCTTGATTAAGTCACCCTCTGCGGTAATATCCAACAGGTTGGAAGGCTCGTAGCCCAATGGCCGGTCCGCTACATAGTTGATTTGTTTATAGATAACAATAACACCAATAATGAGGAATATTGATATAAAGAATTGCACGGTGACCAACACTTTGCGCAACCCTCCTCCTTTGGTGGTGGAGATCATTTTCTTCAATACCCTCACTGGTTGATAGTGGCTCAGGAACAAAGCAGGGTAACTGCCCGCCGTTAAACCTGTGATCACGGCAAGAGATCCCAGGAGTATCCAAAGCCCCGGATCATGGAATTCTTCTGTGAGCTGCATGCCGGAAAAGGCCATGAAAAAGGGTAGTGCTGCGTAGGCTGTAACAGTGCTCAAAGCCGTAGCGATCAGGGTAAGGAGCAAGGATTCGCTAAGGAATTGGCCGACCAGCACTTTCCTGGAAGCGCCTAATACTTTTCTTACCCCTACTTCCCTTATCCTTCCTTCTGCCATGGCAGTAGTGAGGTTCATGAAGTTGATGCAGGCAATCAGCAAAACAAAAATACCCAGCACCAATAACAGGACTATCATATATATTTTTCCGCCATTAGGCTTGCCGTTCTTAAAATTGTTATACAAGTTGAGTCTTTGTAACGGATAGGCAAACAAAGATTCATTTGTTTCTGCAAACTGGTGCAGGCTCCTGTTCATCTGACTGTTAATGGAGTCCAGTTTGGTACCTGGCTGGAGCTGTATCCAGGTGCTAAGACGGTTATTATCCCATTTGTCCACCCAATCGTTATCCTTTTGCAGAATGGTAAACGGCAAAACGATATCGAAGTTAAAGGTGCTGTTGCCTGGTACATCTTTCAGTACTGCCCCAACGATAAGCGGATGCCGGTTATCCAACAAAAAACTTTTTTCTACCGCGTCTTCCGTCCCAAATAAACGGATGGCGGTTGCTTTTGTGATCACTGCCGAGGTTGGATCCTGGAGGGATTCATTGGGATCTCCTTGTATTGCCGGGAATGTCAGCATATGGAAGAAGTCCGGATCTGCATAAATGGACTTTTGATACATCGTTTTGTCACCAGCCCTGAGTAAAGATTCAGCGGGTGAGGTGCGCACCATATATTGGATGGAGGGAATGATATGTTTAAGAAGAGGACCCAAAGGACCTGGTGTTGCATTTCCTGTAGAAATATCGCCGCCAAGATCATGGTTAAGCATCACTGCATGGATGGCCTTTAGATTACGCTGAAAATGGTCGGTTCTTACTTCGTGCAGCACAAACACCAGGATAATGATACCCGTGGTAAGGCCCATCATCAATCCCAGCAGGTTAATCAGGGAGGTGAGTTTGTTGCGGACCAGGCTCCTCCAGGCCATGGTGATGTAACTTCTGAGCATACTGTTGGGACACATTTTCAATGCCATCATTTTACTGACTGAAAATCAGATTCTTGTGCGTTTGTTGTCCCCCATCTTGTCCGGTTATGATACATGGCCTGTCCGCAAATTTAATTTTGTACTATTTGGTAAAGAATAAATTTGTACCAACCGGTAAAGAATATACCTTTGTGTAAAGTCTTGAAAATGGCAGGTAGACCTTCTCAATTCGAACAATCGGAAGTGCTAAAGGCAGCGGCCGATTTGTTTTGGTCCAGGGGTTATGCGTCCACCTCGGCAGAGGATTTATTACAGGTAATGGGGATGGGTAAAGGGAGTTTTTATCATGCCTTCGGATCAAAACGGGCATTGTTTGAAAAGGTGCTGGATCAGTTTGAGCATCCCAGGATAGGGGAACTCAAAGCGGCATTGGCTTCGGGGCAGCCACCGCTGGAGGCTATTAAAATTTTTTTCCGTAGCATGGCCCTGGAACCGGCGCAGATCAAACGCAATGGTTGTTTTATGGGCAATACGATTTCGGAATTATCCAATATGGATAGTGGTTTGAGTGATGCCGCTTCCTTGCGTTTACAGGCGCTTGAACGCTTTTTTGCGCACTTGCTCGATCAGGCCAGGGCTGCTGGGACCCTGAAAAACCCTTCACCTTCGGTTATACTCGCCCGTTACCTGATCAATCTTTGGAACGGTTTGAACATCACCCGCCGAATGTATCCTGATCCCAAGGCTTTGCAGGATTTGATTGCGTTGCAACTAACACTAATTGATTAATCATACACTTTTTATGAAAGTAACCTTCACGCAGATTGACACCGCCTGCATACGTATTGACATTGGCGGATTTGTGATCCTTACCGATCCGGCTTTTGACAAGGCTGGCTCCACTTATGTTTCCGGCTCGGGCAGAAACCTCAATAAAACGGGAGACCCTGCGCTGCATCCCGATCAACTGGGACCCGTTGACCTGGTACTGCTCAGTCATGACCAGCACTTCGATAACCTGGATAAGTCCGGCAGGGAATTTTCCCGTACGGTACCTAGGGTAATTTCTACGGTTGAGGCCCGGCAGCGCATGGAACAAAACAATGTAGTTGGCCTGGGCGAATGGGCGTCGATTTCTTTGGATACGCCGCTGGTACCAGGTTTAAAGATCACGGCTACCCCTGCCCGGCATGGAACCACTGATGCCTTGCATGAAGCCATGGGACATGTGCTGGGATTTGTGATCCAGTGGGAAGGGCAGGAAAAAGGAGTCCTGTATATCTCTGGAGATACCGTATTGTTTGATGGGGTCTATGAAGTAGGCAGACGCTTCCAGGTAGATACCGCAGTATTGCACGTAGGCAATGCCGGCTTTACCGAAATCATGGGACAAGAGCACCTGACTTTTAATACGGCAGAAGCCATTGAAGCCGCAAAAGCGCTGAGGGTGCGTAAATTTATTCCAACCCACATGGAAGGTTGGACCCACTTCCGGGAGTCCGCTGAATATACCGAGTCGCAGGCGCGCCAAGCCGGATTGGGACCAGAACTGGTGGCGCTGACGCCAGGGGTGCCAACGCTGGTGGAAATATAAGCAGGCGGCCCGCCGACCAGGGCCAGCCGGTCCACCAGGCCTTGCGGGCCACAAAATATCCTATATTGTGCCAAAACCTATTCATGCCTAGGATGCTTCTCGTTGCCTTATGTTTTCCATTAGGCGTATTAGCTCAACAACCCACAGAATTTACCAGTATAAAGGATGCTGTATTCAGTTCCGCTCCGATGCAGACTTCAGGTGCTCCCCGGAGTGTGAACTGGATAGCCGGAGGTAATCAGTTTTCTTACATCAATGACCATCAGCAAATTCAATTATTGAACGCTGTATCTTCTGATGAACGGCCTTTGTTGGGGGGGAAAAAGCTTAGTTTTCCAGGGACCCAGACCGAGTTTACCTATGACTCTTTTCAATGGACCAAGGATGGGCAGCACCTGGTGTTTAAATCCAACCCGCGTCAGATATACCGTCGTTCTACCGTAGCCGATTTTTACATGTATGGGTTGCAGTCAGGTTCCTTAAGCCTGGTGGCAAAGGAAGCCAGGAGTGCCGAACTGGCTCCCGATGGCTCCAAAGTAGGTATCGTCCGGAATGGTAATTTATACGGATACGATATTGCTTCGGCAAAAGAAGTACAGTATACCCATGATGGGAAAGGGAGTGTGTTTAATGGATATTATGATTGGGTGTACGAGGAAGAGTTTGGCAAAAGCCAGGCCTGGAATTGGTCCCCGGATAGCAAGTATATTGCTTACTGGCAGTTTGATGAGCACAAGGTGCCTGATTTTCAAATGAGTAATTTTTCCGGTCTGCATCCGGAGTTTGAACATATCCCTATCCCTGATCCGGGAGATGCCAATCCTAGCGTGCGTATTGGGGTGATAGATGTACATACCATGAAAAATGTATGGCTGCAACCTGATGAAACCGGAGACTTCTACATACCCAGGATCTATTGGACCAGTGAGCCTGATGTGGTTGCCATGATGACCCTGAACCGTGCCCAGAACGACCTGAAGCTTTATTTCTTCAACGTGAAAACGGGAACGCATAGGGTAGTGATGGAAGAGAAAAACAACACCTGGGTGGCGATATTCAATTTCTACACCAATGTAGACGATATGATGTATTTCCCCACAGATTCCAAAGAGTTCTTTTGGATCTCGGATCGCTCGGGGTATTATCACATTTATCGCTATGGATATGATGGAAAGCTAATAGGGCAGGTGACGAATGGCAATTGGGATGTGATCAAAATGAGGGGTATTGACCCTGCTTCCAAAACCTTGTATTATCTGTCCGCAGAAGCTTCTCCGCTGGAACAGCAGTTGTACAGCATCCACTTCGATGGGACAGGAAAACAAAGGTTGACTGCATCGGCAGGCTATCACGATATAGACATGTCGCCCAATACAAAGTACTACCTGGATACTTGGTCTGACCTGCATACGCCTGCGCAAACTGCTTTGTTTGACTTATCTGGTAAACAGTTAAAATTATTTTCCGATGGAGCCCAGGCAAAACAGTTCCTGGCAACCCATGCTTATGCGCCTACTGAATTGTTTCATTTTACGACTTCCGATGGGGTTGGACTGGATGGGTCCATCATTAAGCCCCTGCATTTCGATTCGACTAAAAAGTATCCGGTAGTGATGGCGGTGTACGGAGGACCGGAATCTCATGACATATTCAACCAGTTCAGTTATGATCCAACGACCCAGTGGTTGGCTCAGAATGGGTATATAGTGGTGGATGTGAACAACAGGGGTGTAGCCAACTATGGTAGTGCATTCATGAAGATCGTGTACAAACAGTTGGGTAAATGGGAAAGCAATGACTTTGCTGAAACGGCTCGTTACCTGGGGACGCTCCCTTACGTGGATTCATCCCGCATGGCCATCATGGGTGGGAGTTACGGAGGATACAGTACGATCTTTACCATACTGACTCATCCAGGTATCTTCAAAGTGGGTATTTCCAATTCAGGGGTAACCGACTGGAGGCTGTATGATGATATTTATACAGAAAGGTATATGGCTCCTTTGCATGAAAATGAAGACGGCTATCTCCAAAGCGCCGCTACTTCGCATGCGGCCAACCTTAAAGGACATTTGCTCTTAATCCATTCCATGTGCGATGATAACGTACACGTAGCCCAGACCATGCAGCTCCTGACGGCCCTCACCGATGCCGGAAAAGACGCGGATCTGAGGATCTATCCGCCGGGTGCCCATGGTGCGGTATATAGTTTTGATAGTTGGATTCTTGAGGAAAATGTACAGTTCCAGTACCTGGAAAGGTACCTGAAGGGGAATTGTACGCTGCCTTCGCTGAATTAGCCGGCGCGCCCACTGGTTCTCCTGGTAAGGGTCCCTTCACGGATTCGTGGGTGCGGCGCCCTTCACGGATTCGTTTGTGAGGTGCCCGGGGTTCACTACATCGATTGCGTAAATAATTGAGGCCTCCTTTGACGGTTCAAAGGGGGCCTTCCTTACTTTTATACGAGATGAATACGAATCGATTGTTTGACCTGACCGGAAAAACCGCCCTGGTTACCGGTTGCAATAAGGGAATTGGCAGGTCTATGGCACTGGCCCTGGCCGAAGCGGGAGCCAATATCATAGGCGCCGCCGGATCTTTAGATCCTGCCTCCAGTGCTATTCAGGATGAAGTAACCGCGTTGGGAAGGTCGTTTACCGGATACCAGGTGGACCTGGGTAGCCGCGATGCATTATATAAGTTCATTGCCGACATTTTAGCGGCACATCCCCGAGTGGATATCCTGATCAATAATGCCGGTACGATTATGCGTAAGCCTGCGGCGGAACATTCGGATGAATACTGGGATAAGGTGATGAACGTCAACCTGGATGCTCCCTTTATCCTGGCCCGTGAATTTGGCAGGCATATGCTTGAAAAGGGCAGTGGCAAAATCATCTTTACCTGTTCTTTACTAAGTTTTCAGGGGGGCATCAATGTTCCTGGATATGCTGCCAGTAAGGGGGCTTTATCCTCTTTGGTTAAGGCCCTGGCCAATGAATGGGCCTCCAGGGGCGTGAACGTCAACGGTATAGTGCCTGGATATATAGCTACGGATAATACTGAGGCTTTGAGGAACGACCCGGACAGGAGCCAGGCCATCCTTTCCAGAATACCTG
>CAJCIQ010000004.1 GCA_903970475.1 Beijerinckiaceae bacterium | reverse complement strand
CCTTTATCCTCGCTCAGGTATTTGACACAATAGGTTGTGTCCAACCCTCCGCTGAATCCCAGAACAATCTTTTGCATGTTGGAAAATGATTAAAACAGATGAAAAAACTTTTTTCTCTGACCCAGGCTGGATCCTCCTGTTACGTTTTCCTCTTTATCTCTTTTTAATAAAGAGAAGGCCTTAAAACGCAACCAGCGCTCATATAGTTTGAAGTGCGTGGCGAACTCCCGAAGACGCCTTTTCTTGGCATACTCATGCCCATGGAGGTCCGTTGCAGCATGCCCGTGTCCCGAGCCTCCGGTATGGTCGTTGCTGTGTTGACCCTTGGCCAATCCGTCCGAGTCTGTGTCCTGTCCACCAGGGGTGAGCGCGGCGTCCTTTTCTTTCTTTTCCTGATCCCAGGCCGGATCAAACAACATCCCCGTACAAAGGCAATTCTTCCTCCCTTTGGCCATCAGGATATCATAGTTCACACAGCTCTGACAACCTTTCCAAAACTCCTCGTCGTCCGTGAGCTCAGAATAAGTCACCGGCTTGTAGCCCAGTTCAGAATTGATCTTCATTACCGCCAGGCCGGTTGTAAGACCAAATATTTTTGACTCCGGGTATTTCTCCCTGGACAATTGGAAGACCTTTTCTTTGATTTTGGTAGCCACACCGGTACCGCGAAAATGAGGGCTTACGATCAACCCGGAATTAGCCACAAACTTGCCATGGCTCCAGGCTTCAATGTAGCAGAATCCCACCCAGTCCCCATTGGGCGTCACGGCGATCACTGCTTTTCCTTCCTCCATTTTGGTACGGATGTAGTCCGGGGAGCGCTTTGCTATCCCCGTTCCCCTGGCCTTTGCTGAGGATGCCATTTCCTCAGTAATGATCTCTGCATAATGGCCATCGCCACTATGTGCAATACGAACAATGATTTCGTTATTTTCCAATTCCTATTCCCGATTAAAAGAACAATGAAAGAAAGGTGGTATGGTTTGAAGGAACTCGTCATTCCTCTTATTGAAGCGCAGCAAAAGGTGTGCTGCTTACAGGAATGACTATCAGATGCGAGGTCGTCGCACCAGGTAGGAAAAGTTACAAATACCCAAATGGAGTACCGCACCCTTCAGGGAAGGATGATGCGCGTAATTTATACTATGGGTTTGATACTGTTCCAACCTCGGAGGTTTTTGCGATGGCAAAGTTACATGGATTTCCACAATGTATCCCCAACTTTTTTCTTGGCAGCAGCCTGGCGCTATGAGAAGAGGTATTCCACATCTTCGCGGCTGAGGGACTTGACGAAGCCCGAGTCGTCGCCGATCAGGTCCCTGGCCAGGACGCGCTTGCGCTCCTGGAGTTGTAGAATCTTGTCTTCAATGGAATCTTTACAGATCATTCGGTAGGCAAAGATGTTCTTTGTCTGGCCAATACGGTGTGTCCGGTCAATGGCCTGTTGTTCTACGGCTGGGTTCCACCAGGGATCGACGATGTATACATAGTCGGCGGCGGTAAGGTTCAAACCCACACCACCCGCCTTGAGGGAAATCAAAAAGACCCTGCATGAATCATCGTTTTGAAAGCGCTGGATGGCTTTTTCCCTGTCGGTTGCGCTGGTGCTTCCGTCGAAGTATTCGAACGGAATTTCCAGTTCCTTGAGTTTTTCTTTGATGAGGGCCAGCATACCCAAAAACTGCGAGAAGATCAACGCTTTATGGTTGCCGATATTTTCACTGATTTCCCTGGCCAGCTCTTCGAGTTTAGCCGAAGTATTGGGGTAACGCTCCGGCTCATTGAGGATAGCCGGAGAATCACAGATCTGACGAAGCTTCATCAGGCCTTGCAGGATGGTCAGTTGCGACTTATCAATCCCCTGTGAATCAATGGAACCCAGGATTTTAGAGCGGTAATCGTTGCGATAGGCATCGTATATGTTGCGCTGTTCATCCAGCATTTCACAAAACAGGATGGATTCTGTTTTATCCGGTAAATCTTTAGCCACTTGCTCTTTGGTCCTCCTTAAGATAAAGGGGTACAAAAGCCTGCGCAAATGATCCTTCTGCTCCTGTTCTCCGAATTTATCGATGGGGGTGGCAAACTCATTGCGGAAAAACTCCACGCTGCCCAACATACCCGGATTGAGGAAGTTCATTTGGGCATAAATATCAAAGGTATTGTTCTGTAGGGGAGTACCACTGAGGCAAATGCGGTTGCTGGCAGTCAATAGCCCAGCCGCTTTTGCGACTTTGCTATGTGGATTTTTGATGGCTTGGGATTCATCCAGTACCACGTAATCAAAATTGACCCCGATCAGCCATTTGATATCGCTGCGTAAAGTACCGTAGGTCGTGATCACAATGTTGGAACCTTCGAACAGGGATGCGTCCCTGGCCCTGGTACCTCCGTGGTGCACGAGGTGACTCAACGCTGGCGTGAATTTCTTGATTTCATTTTCCCAGTTATACATCAGGGTTGTGGGACATACCACCAAAGCCCGGAGCCTTCCATGGGCTTTATGGAAATGAGACAGGTAGGACAAAGCTTGTACGGTCTTACCCAAACCCATGTCATCGGCCAGGATACCGCCCCAGCCTACTTCCTTGAGGTAATTCAACCACTGAAATCCGGAGACCTGGTAGGGTCTTAAGATATGTGACAGGTGATCAGGGGCTTCTATCTCCTCTATCTTTTTGAAGGACCGGAGTTTGTCATATTTTTCTTCCAGTTGTATGAATAGCTCTTGTTCATCCCGGTTTTCATAGAGCTCATCAATGACGCTGAAATGGAACTTGGACAAACGGAGGCGTTCGTTCTTATTTTCTCCGACCTTAAACAGGAGGCTGTATTTTTTCAGCCATTCTTCAGGCAATATCCCCAGTGTTCCGTCCGGAAGCTGAACAAAGGATTGCTTGGAAGCCAGTGCCTGCTTAACGGCGGCTATGCCTATATGCTGATCCCCGAATTGTATGTCTACCCGCGCGTCAAACCAATCCACCCCGCTGCTGATATGTATGTGCGTGGATGGCCTGGCAGTATTGAACCGGAAATTCCTCAGGACTTCAAATCCCGTTATGGGGATCTTCATATCCTTCATGGCATCTATGAACAGGAAGAACCAGTTGTTCTTCAACACTTCACTTCCCCTCAATACCAGATGATGGGTACCATCGGGTCTTATGAAGCCGGAGTGCAGGCTTTCCAGTTTTTGCAAAAAAGCATTCTCCGAGTCCACATCCCGGTGTACGACCAGGATCTGATCTCCGCTGGCTGTCGTAATCGTTCCCTTATCAGACCCTTTTGTTTCAAAGCCTTTATAGGAAAAGATGGGATTGAACAACAGGTACTCTCCTTTCTCCTGAAGCTGGACCCTGATTTCAGGAACAACGTCCTTGATTTCTTTGACCAGTCCCGGTGCAAAAGATACCTTGTATTGCCTGGTCAAAGGCAGTATGTACTGCTGCAACTGGGTTGGCCATTCTTCATCCGGTATAACCTTAGCGCCCTTATTCATAAAGGATTCCGCCAGTAGTATGTCTTCCTGCCTCTCCCAGGTATAAAATACATCGTCCCTCAAGAAAAGGGCAGCCTTATCCCACCCGTTTTCTCCTATCTCCACCTGCTCATCTTCTATGCGGACATAGCAATGTATGACCCATCCATTGGGGTCATGCCGGATTTCAAAATAGGGAATCAGGGTTTCGGCGGACAGTTGGGCAGGGCGGAGGTTTTCCGTTTTAAATGACTTCTTCTCGGGCAGGTAGTATACAAACGGGCTCTGACTTTGATCCTGGGCCAGCTTTCTCCATTTGGGGTGGAGGTAATCCAGCATCAGGTTCTTGGTCTCATCAGGCAACGTGTCCCCTTCTGTATGAACAATATTTTCCCAGATGCCGGAAAACGGAGAATTGCGGTTCAGGAATTTATTCAATTCAGTCGGCTGAAACCTTCTGAGCTGCTGAATCAGCATCTTGTCATCTTCCGTAAATATTTCGGTATTGACAAACTTGCCCAGGTCAATTTTTTCCACCTTATCCACAAAGCGCTCCTGCGTCTCGTCTGTTTCCCCCTTTATTACGTCTATCGTAAAGTCAGGATAAGTGTTGGCATTGGCATTGATGACTATGCCCAGGCGTTGGTTAGACGCTTCCGCAACCTCGGGTAAAGCCTCGTCCAGCCTTGCCTCCACCATAGGAGGAGGCTTTACGGGTTGGGGGGCAATATTGACCCTTTTGATGCTGGCGTCTAATACCCTCAGGAAAGGTTTTCCCTCGTTATAGGTAAACTCGAATTTCCCCTTGAGGTCATCAGAAAGGGAATAACCGTATGCCTGTAGGAGTTTGTTTTTCTCTTTATCCCAATTTCGGATGGAATCAAAGTAATGGGGGCCAAAAGCGTTGAGCAATTGTAAGAAAAGCGCTGTTTTATGCTTGCACAAGGAGTGTGCGCTCTCCTCGCAGATACAGGAAGTGTCGAAATTGCGCTCTTCGTTCTTTTGAATGACCAGGTTATATACCTCCCCTCCATCTTCCAACTTGGCTTCTACCCGTTCGTCCTTGGCCGAAATGATATTGGCTAGTTTATGCCTGAGTATTTCCTCTGCCTCGTTAAAGAGGGCTGGGGAAGTCAGGAGCCTGATGGTCTTCAGGTCAATATACTTCATTTTGAGGACCGTATGGCGTTGGTGGTATACAATCTCCTGATCTCCCAGGAGATTTTTGTCCATCATTTCCTGCAACTGAAACAAAGCGGCAGATTCATGACGACAGATATCCCCCAGGTTATAGGGGCAGCCACACCGGAGATTCATGGTCTTTGGATCCCGGTATTTTTGCACATATACCTTATAGAACGTGCTGTAAGCATCGTCCCTGACGCGAAAGACAACAGATCCGGAAAGTTCATCGTGTTCCACCAGTTCAACATAACCAATGGAATGAATCTTTTTCCCCCGGCGAATTACTTCATCCGTCCCGTTGGTATACACATATTTAATCAGATAAGGAAGGGCCATTCAGAAAAGGGCAATTTGCAAAAGTAAAGCAAAATCCAGGAAACTGCCCTCTAAAAATCGG
>CAJCIQ010000003.1 GCA_903970475.1 Beijerinckiaceae bacterium | reverse complement strand
TTTTAATGTGAATAGTTTTAAGTTTGTAAATTTGGCGGAATGAAAGATGGGACAGGGATGGAGCGAATTTAAGATCGCGAAATGGGTGTGAGACTAAAATGGGGTGTGGATTAAAAGGGACAAAAAAATACCCGGAAGTCTAAAACCTGCGGGTAGCATATTGAGCCGGAAGGGGGTAGGTGCGACTTGAGATGGCTGAAGCCCGAAGCGTGGTCAGGGGTGTGGTGAAAACTTATATCCTCCCTGGGTAAACTTTCAATGCTGCTTCCAAACAATCCATGGCTTTGGCTATATCCGTTTTGTTCAGTACATACGCCAAACGAACTTCATTTTTTCCCAGGCCCGATGTTCCATAGAAGCCGGAAGCTGGAGCTAGCATGACGGTCTGTGACTCGTGAGAAAAGGATTCCAATAACCATTGGCAAAAAGCATCTGCATCATCTACAGGCAAAGCGGCCATTGCATAGAAAGCTCCGCCCGGATTAGGGCAGAAGACGCCTTCCATTTTGTTGAGCCTGGAAACGAGCAAATCTCTGCGGGATTCGTATTCCGCTTTGGTGGTATCGAAATAATTATCAGGGAGGTCTACTGCGGCCTCTGCTGCAATCTGTGCAAAGGAGGGGGGGCTAAGCCGAGCTTGGGCAAATTTCATCACAGAATCCAGGACAGCCTTGTTGCGGGTGACCAAAGCGCCAATCCTTGCTCCACAAGCGCTGTAGCGTTTGGAGATGGTGTCCATGAGTATTACATGCTCGTCAGCATCTTTGAGGTGCAGGGCGCTGGTATGGGTGCCGGTATAGCAGAACTCCCTATAGGCTTCATCAGAAAACAAGTAGAGGTCGTGTTTAATCACCAGCTCCTTCAAGCTTTCCATTTCGGTCGCATTATATAAATAGCCTGTAGGATTGTTGGGGTTGCAAATCACGACGGCTTTGGTCCTGGGTGTGATGGCTGCTTCAAAATCCTTAGTGGGAGGTAGTGCAAATCCGTTGCGGATGTCAGAAGTGATGGGAACTATTTTTACGCCGGCTTCTACTGCGAATCCATTGTAGTTGGCATAAAAGGGTTCCGGGATGATGACCTCATCTCCTGGATCCAGGCAGGCCATGAATCCAAATAGGATGGCTTCTGATCCCCCTGTGGTAACGATAATCTGGTTATAATGTACGGCTACACCTACCTTGGCGTAGTAGTCTGCCAACTTACGCCTGTAGCTTTCGTTACCTGCGCTGTGGCTATATTCCAAAACTTTAAAGTCGAAGTGGCGGACAGCATCCAGCATGGGAGCCGGGGTTTCTATATCGGGTTGACCAATATTAAGGTGGTAAACTTTGGTGCCTTTCTTTTTGGCAGCCTCAGCATAGGGTACCAATTTCCGGATGGGAGAAGGGGGCATCATCTGACCCCTATGACTAATCTGTAGCATGGCGCAAACCTACGAAAAAACCGGCACAGCCGGTTTGCGCGAAGCGCCGTAATTAGTGGTTATCCCGAGGCTGACGATATTTCGCAGGCGTCAGCCTCGGGATTATAAAAACCGGCACAGCCGGTTTGCGCGAAGCGCCATCAAAAAGATGTCTGGCCGGCGTAGCCCACATTTTATTCAAGGGGCTGCGTCGGCCAAACAAAAGCGCTCCGAAGAGCGCTTTTTCAAATAATACAAAGAAGGTTTGAATATACTAGTTCCCGGTTTTAGTCGTTGCGGTTTGTGGCGTCGTTGAAGCCGTTACCGTACCAACGATGTTGAGGGCAATTTGTTCGTTGATGTCTGCAAATTTAACGTATACAGATTTATTGAAATTGCCTACGGCTGCCGCATTGTAGGTGGCGGTAATGGTGCCGGTTTTGCCAGGCTGAATGGGTTCTTTTGTAAAATCAGACTTGGTGCAACCACAGCTGGGTTGAACATCCTGGATAACAATGGGGGTAGTGCTGATATTGGTAACGACGAAAGTGCCGGTTACAGGGGTGCCCACCTTTACTTTCCCCAGGTCTACAGTCATAGAATTAAACTTCGCCACATCGGAGACCTTTTTTGTCTGGGCGGATACTCTTAGGGTTATGAGGGCAAAACAAGCTAGGAACAGATGCTTCATTTGGAAAGATTTTTATTGTTTGACTAATTGGATTCCTGTATTCAAAGGTACAGAAGTATCGGGGGTTTTCCATACTTCGCCCTTTATGTACAGCATCTGGTGTAAATTATTGGTATAGAATAAGGTGATGGACTTGGTAAAGACTCCATCTCCTGATGCATTATAAGTAATGGGAAGCAAGGTACTATCTCCGGGTGGGACAGGGTTGGCGTTCCAGTGGGGGGTAGTGCATCCGCAGGAGGCTTCCACATGCTGGAGCTGAACCGTGTCTTTGGTGTGATTATAGAGAACAAACGTGTAAGTTACCGGTTTGCCCTGGGGGAGATATCCCAATTGATGGGTGGGGTTTTCGACACTCAGCACTTTGGAGTCGTCTGCCGGTGTTTGTGCTTTGGCAGAAATGGCAAATAGGGCGCCTAGGATAACGGAAAAAAATCGGTACATGACAGTGGGTGATTAGTCAATACGAATATACGTGAAATAACTATTTTTGTTTCATGGAGAACCAAATCTATCAGGATACAGTTGCCGGCGAAAAGCTATCGTTTGATCGATTCAGGGAAGAAGTCCTTAAAGACTATAAGGTGGCCTGCGAGAGCAGGGAAGCCAGCCTGATTGGACGCCGGGAAGTGCTTACGGGAAAGGCCAAATTTGGCATTTTCGGAGATGGGAAGGAGATCGCCCAGATTGCGATGTCCAAGTTCTTCCGGCCAGGAGACTTCCGGTCCGGTTATTACCGGGACCAGACCTGGATGTTTGCCTCCGGTATTTCTACCGTGGAGCAGTTTTTTGCCCAGCTTTATTCCAATCCCGATGTAGATCATGACCCCTTCAGTGCAGGTAGACAAATGAATGCCCACTTTGCCACCCCCTTTGTTAAAGAAGATGGCACCTGGCTGGACCTGGCTGACAGGCGTAATGTAACCTCTGATATCGCGCCCACCGCCGGACAGATGCCCAGGGCTTTGGGCATTGCTTTTGCCTCCGCCTTATTCAGAAATAGTACGGCCCTCAAACCCTTTACGGATTTATCCCATAATGGTAATGAGGTATGCTTTTGCACCATTGGGGATGCCTCTACGAGTGAGGGTCACTTCTGGGAAACCATCAACGCCGCAGGGGTATTACAAGTGCCTTTAGCCGTATTTATTTGGGATGACGGGTATGGAATTTCCGTGCCTAAAAAGTTCCAGACGGTGAAGGGGTCCATTTCCGAGGCGTTGAGGGGCTTTCAACAAAAAGAAGGAACCAACGGTATAGATATATATAGGGTGAAGGCCTGGGACTATGCCGGGTTATGTGAAGTGTTTGAAAGGGGCATACGCAAGACCCGGGAAACCCATATTCCAGCCGTTTTTCACGTGGAAGAAGTCACGCAGCCCCAGGGGCATTCCACCTCCGGAAGCCATGAGCGCTATAAAACGCCCGAACGGCTGGAGTGGGAAAGGGAGTGGGATTGCCTGCCTAAAATGAGGGAATGGCTGTATAAAAACGCCTTGGCTTCCCAGGAGGAATTAGACGAAATAGAGGCAGCAGCCAAAGTGCATGTTCGGATTTCCAAACAGAATGCCTGGGATAATTATATAAAACCGATCAAAGACCAGGTGGCGACTGCTGTTTCTTTACTAGATAACCTTTTGGGACAGGGTGGAGAAAGGGATGTCCAGATCCAGGCATTATCGAAAGACCTGAAGTCCAGACGGGACCCCTTACGTAAAGACGTGATGCATGCCCTCAGTATGGGCGCGTTACTGGGAGGGGACAATGAGGCTGCTTCAGCACTTAAGTCTTACTTACAGTCGCTAAAGGAATTGAACCAGGAGCTCTATAGTTCTCGTTTGTATAATGAAGGTCCTGCGAGTGCTTTGCTGGTAAAAGAAGTGCCAAAGGTATATGCGGAAGACGCACCCATGGTCAATGGATTTGAGGTGTTGAACCGGTATTTTGATGCCCTGTTTGCGCAAAATCCTAAAGTTGTAGCCTTCGGAGAGGATGTGGGAAAGATCGGGGATGTGAACCAGGGCTTTGCCGGACTCCAGGAAAAATATGGGAAGGAAAGGATTTTCGACACGGGCATACGAGAGCTCACCATCATGGGTCAAGGCATTGGGCTTGCTTTAAGGGGGCTCAGGCCCATTGCAGAAATCCAATATCTGGATTACCTGCTCTATGGCCTGGAACCATTGAGTGATGACCTGGCGACCACCCATTACCGCACCAAAGGCCAGCAAAGTGCGCCCATGATTGTGCGCACCAGGGGGCATAGGTTGGAAGGTGTATGGCATAGCGGATCTCCCATGGGTTTGATTCTGGGATCCTTAAGGGGCCTGTTTGTTTGTGTGCCCAGAAATATGACCCAGGCAGTAGGTATGTATAATACCCTGCTCAGGGGAAATGATCCGGCCATCATGGTAGAAAGCCTCAATGGCTATAGGTTGAAAGAATTATTGCCTTCGAACCTTACCGAATACACGGTGCCTTTGGGTGTCCCCGAAGTCATCCGGGAAGGAAGCGATATTACCATCGTTTCTTATGGTTCCACCTTAAGGATCATTCAGGATGCCGCCGCCATACTGGAGAAAATGAATGTCCATTGTGAAATCGTGGACGTCCAGACCCTGATTCCTTTTGACCGCAATGGGGTGATCCTGGAATCCCTAAAAAAGACCAGTCGCATCTTGTTTGTTGACGAAGATGTTCCTGGTGGGGGAGCCGCTTACCTGTTCAATGAAGTCATTGAAGGTCAGGGGGCTTATAAGTGGTTGGACGCCACGCCCAGAACCCTCACAGCCAAAGCCCACCGTCCGGCCTATGGTAGTGACGGAGACTATTTCAGCAAGCCCAATCAAGATGAAGTCGTGACATCGGTTCTCCAAATCATGAGTGAATAATACTTACGCACTTGGCATTGATCCCCTACCTTTGTGCGCGATTGGTATTTTTCAACCATTAAAATTTGTCAGTTCGTATGTCTATTAAAGTTACAGTGGTGGGAGCAGGCGCCGTTGGTGCTACTTGTGCCGACAATATAGCTCGTGCCGAAATCTGCCAGGAGCTGGTATTATTGGATATCAAGGAAGGCCTGGCGGAAGGTAAAGCCCTCGACATGACCCAGACAGCTCAATTGCTGGGTTTTGACACCCGTATTACCGGGGTCACTAATGATTATACTAAGACCGCTGGTTCCCAGGTAGTGGTCATTACTTCTGGTATTCCCCGCAAACCGGGTATGACCAGGGAAGAACTGATCGGCACCAATGCCGGCATTGTAAAAGGAGTTGCTCAAAACATTTTGAAATACTCTCCTGACGCGATCCTGATTATCATCTCCAATCCAATGGATACTATGACCTACCTGGCGTTGACCAGTCTGGGTCTGCCTAAGCACAGAATCATCGGTATGGGCGGTGCACTCGATAGTGCCCGCTTCCGTTGCTACTTAAGTGCGGCTTTGGGTAGTTCTCCTTCCGACCTGAACGCCATCGTCATTGGCGGTCACGGAGACACGACCATGATCCCCCTGATCAGTAAGGCTACCTGGAACAGTATCCCTGTCACCCAATTTTTGACCAAAGAACAACAAGATAAAATTGTAGCCGACACCATGGTGGGCGGTGCAACTTTGACCAAACTCATTGGCACCTCTGCCTGGTATGCACCCGGTGCTGCCGGAGCTGCACTGGTAGAAAGCGTGCTCCGCGATGAGAAAAAGTTGTTTACCTGCTGCGTGTTACTGGAAGGGGAATACGGACAGAAAGATATCTGTCTGGGTGTGCCCGTGACCATTGGCAAGCATGGTTGGGAAAAGATCCTGGACCTGGACCTGAACGCAGAAGAAAAAGCTGCTTTCGCCAAGAGCGCAGACGCTGTTCGCAGCATGAACGAAGTGCTGAAAACGTTATAGCATACTACTAAAGTGAATCATTGTATGGGCCATCCGTAAGGGTGGCTTTTTTTGTAGTGCGTCATCGTGACGGGACCGCCCCTATCGGGCCTGCGCCGCCTCAGCAATGGCGGAAATATTTTGCCATTCCATGCATTTAAAATGCTTGCGTGGGCATTTGTTGTACCCGATTTTGGAGCAAGGGCGGCAGCCCAGGTGGAGCACTTCAAATTGTTGACTTTCCTGAGGCGCCTTACTGCCGTAATAGGTCCCCATACCAAAGGCGGGTACCGTATTGCCCCAAACCGATAAGATGGGTTTGTGGAAAGCCGCTGCAATATGCATCAGGCCTGTGTCGTGGGTGATGATGCGTTTGGCGCCTTTGACCAGAAAAGCAGATTCATTGAGGTTGAATTTACCACAGGAGTTATAAATCTTAATCGGATCTACGGCAGCAATCAGGTCGCCTTGGGCTTTATCCTCAGGCCCTCCTAGCAAAATAATGGGATGCTCGATCTCCGCGCACAGCTCCTGGAACTTATGCAGGGGCAGCTTTTTGGTATTGAGCGCCGCACCAATGACGATCCCTATATAGCCTGCCCTATGAGAAAAGGGAATGTCTTCCAGGGGTACTTTGTCTTTGTCGGGAATAAAATAATCCAGGCCTTTTCCATCGTTGGTGATACCGAAAGACTTGACCGTTTCCATATAACGGTCCACAATATGGAGATGGGGTAGGATATTGATTTTAAAGACGGTCAATAACCACTTTCGGAAATTGAGTTTGGGAAAAACAAATGCCTTTACTTTCAAGGCCCTTCTCACCCGCAAGGTCCTCAGGTTGTGGTGAAGGTCTATGATATAGTCAAACCTTTCTTTGCCTAAAGATTCCATCAACCCATCGAAGTCTTCTTCCAGATAATGACAACGGTCTATATAAGGATTGTTCTCCACAATGGTTTTAAAGGAGGCCTTTGTCAGATAATGGATCTGGGTCGTTGGCGCCTGCTGTTTGAGGCAACGTACGACTGGGGTGGTGAGCACAATGTCACCAATAGACGAAAAACGGATGATCAAAACCTTCATGAGCCAATTCCTATTGTTCTATATAATCCAAATCCTTACCAAATGTCTCTTCAGTCATTGCCAGTGAGATAGAAGCAATCACAAATATCACGATACCGGTGATCCATCCTCCCTTCAGGTAAGCCTGGTCCGGAGGGAGCTTTGTTTGGATCCAGGTAAAAAACATGGTGACAAAGTACAAGGAACCCCTGGCCATATTAGGCACCGTGGTAGCTACTGTAGCACGGATGTTGGTGCCAAACTGCTCGGCAGCCATGGTGACAAACATGGCCCAGAAGCCCGTCCCAAATCCCAGGAATAGGCACACAACATACAACATGGTAGATGCCTGGCCCTGGAGGTTGAAATACCAAATGACTGCACCCGCCGTGATGGCATGAAACAACCAGAGCGCGTTTTTCCTGCTTTTCATCCCCTGGCTGATAAAGCCTATGAGGATATCGCCTATGCTGATGGCCGCGTAGGCGACCATTACTGCCTTGCCGGGATCAATGGTTCCCCGGACATTCATCTTGGACGCGAATTTGTCGGAGAAGGTGATTAATATACCAATCACATACCAATTGGGCAGGGCGATCAATATAGAAGTAAGGTATTTTCTAAAACGTTTGCCGTTGGTGAACAGCATGAAGAAGTTGCCCCTGCTCACCTTTGTGGATGCAATACTTTTATACATGCCGGATTCCAACACCCCGACACGGAGCAGCAATAAGAGAAGACCTAATCCGCCCCCGATATAATAACACATGCGCCAGCCCTCTCCATCCGCACCTACAAACCAGACCCGGATAAAATAGGCAAACACGGCTCCGCTCAAGCCAATCCCAGCAACCAGGGAGGTGGCAATACCTCGTTTCTCTTTGGGCATGATTTCAGAAACCAGGGTAATGCCCGCACCCAATTCCCCGGCCAAACCCAGTCCAGTGATAAAACGGGCCCAGGTATACTGGTCCACCGTATGGACGAAGCCGTTGGCAATGCTGCCGAGTGAATAAAGAATAATGGAAGCGAAGAGTACCTTCAGACGGCCCAGTCTATCCCCCAGTACACCCCAGATAATGCCTCCTAGTAAAAGGCCAATCATTTGAATACTGATGATGTGCAGCCCTTTGGCGGTAATTTCATCTGGACTGAGCCCCAGGTTTTTCAAAGAAGGAACCCGGATAATACTAAACAGCAGCAAATCGTATACATCTACAAAATAGCCCAGGGCGCCCACGATCACCGGGAGCGAAAGGAGCATGTAGTGACGTTTTTCCATAACAGCAGAACAGGATTATTGTTTTTTCTTATTGAAGAACAACTTCAGTATTACAGGAGCAGTCGTGATAATAACAATAATGACAACGATGACATCCAAATGGGTACTAAGGTCAAAATGCCACATGTTCAACACAAACTGATAGACGTAATGTCCACCCAGCAACATCAGCAATACCCAGGCTGCGCAGCCCACCACATTGTAAATGTAAAAGGTCTTGCGATCCATACGTACAACTCCGGCTACGATGGGGGCAAAGGTGCGGATGATGGGCAGGAAACGGGCATATATAATGGTGGCCCCGCCATACTTTTCATAAAAGTCATGAGCCCGGGTAAGGTACTTTTGCTTGAAGATCCAATTGTCTTTTCGCTCATAAAGCAGAGGGCCGCTTCTCCAGCCAAACCAGAAGCCCACGATATTGCCCAGGATGCCCATTAAAGTAATAGGTATCCATAATATGAGCAGATTTGCAAAATCATTATGGGTGTCGATCAATTGTGTTGACAGTGAGTTAGACAATATCCCTGCCACAAACAGTAATGAGTCTCCGGGAAGGAAGAAGCCAAAGAACAGTCCTGTTTCGGCGAATATGATGAACAGCAGCAGGTAAAGGCCGCCGATGTCTATATAAAATTTTGGTCTGATGAGGTTATGCCAGTCAAAGCTCAACAAGAGGTGGTGCATATGATTTATATATGGGCGAAAAATAAGTCATTTTACTGGTTCTAAGGCATTTTCCCATTTACAGACTACTGCTGTTGCAACACCGTTCCCGATTACATTGGTGGCACTCCGGCCCATATCCAGTAATTGGTCTATGCCTAAAATAAGGCCCACCCCCTCAATGGGTATATGGAATACGGGTATAATAGCGGTGATGACGACCAGTGCTGCTCTTGGAACCCCAGCCATGCCTTTGGAAGACAACATCAGGAACAGGAGCATGGTGAACTGCTGAGACCAGCTCAGGTGTATCCCATATGCCTGAGCTATGAATATGGATCCAAAGGTCATGTAGATCATAGAGCCCACCAGGTTGAAAGAATAACCCAGGGGAAGGACGAAGCTGACAATCTTTTCATCGCAGCCAAATTCTTCTAATTTGTTGATCAGTCCAGGGAAAGCGGCCTCTGAACTAGCCGTAGTCAGGGCCAGTAGGGTTGGGTCTAAAAGATAACGGATGAGCTGGAAGATTTTCTTTTTCAGAAATACCGCCCCTCCGGCTGCCATCACGATCCACAATATGACCAAGGCTATATAGAACTCCAGGATGAATTTCCCGAAGGTTAGGAGGATTTCCGGACCCATGGTAGCCAGGGTTGCCGCCATGGAACCAAAAGCTGCCAGGGGCGCAAACCACATGATATAACCCGTCATCGTCAACATGATTTTGGCTAGTCCGTCTAATGCACGGATGATGGGCTGAGCAGGTGCTCCCACAGCGGCGGCAGCCATTCCAAAGAAGATGGAGAACACCACGATCTGCAAGATCATATTGGTAGCCATGGCTTCCACTATGGAAGAGGGGAAAGCATGGGTGACGAAGCTTTGAAAGGAAATATCGTTGGATGGAAGCGTGGTAGTCGTATGTTGGGTGGGCAAGGAAGGGATATTCATATGAGCCCCCGGCTGAAACAGGTTTACCAGTAAGGCGCCCAGGAACAGGGAAATAAAAGAACAGACGATGAACCAGGCCAGGGTCTTGCCCCCAATTCGTCCCAGCGCGCTGATGTCTCCCAGTTTGGAAATACCTACCACCAGCGTTGAAAAGACAAGCGGCGCTATGATAACCCTTACCAGGTTTAAAAATATCTCCGTCAGGAAATGGATGTCCGAGGCAAACTTTGTGGCAGCCGCCGGTTTGGAAGTTTCGTGGATCAGGGTTCCCAGGCCGATGCCCAGAACCATTGCAGAGAAAATAAACAAGCTAAGCCGGGCCGGCTTATGGGTGGATGTGGCCTCCATGAATCAGTATTGATATATGATTGGGGGAGCAATATCCCATTTTTTGCCTATTTTGCCGCATTCAAAAATGAACCAATCGAGATATGAGTCTATTTAGAAAAAAATCCTTGGATATGTTACTGTCTCAGGCAGGAGATTCCGAGAAGGGGCTTAAGCGGACCCTTGGAGCTGGAAACCTCGTTGCACTGGGCATTGGCGCCATTATTGGCGCAGGCTTATTTGTGAGGACTGCGGCTGCTGCGGGTGAGCATGCTGGTCCGGCAGTAACCTTATCCTTCATCATCGCTGCCATAGGTTGCGCTTTTGCAGGCCTCTGTTATGCTGAATTTGCTTCCATTATTCCCATTGCTGGTAGCGCTTATACCTATGCCTATGCCACCATGGGAGAATTGGTAGCTTGGATCATTGGTTGGGCACTGGTGCTGGAATACGCACTGGGTGCAGCTACGGTATCGATTTCCTGGAGTGAGTATCTGAATAATTTATGTGGCAAATCCATTCCCTACGAGTGGTGCCATTCACCGTTTGAACAGGCCCTGGTCGCTGGTGTCATGCACCATGGGATCATGAATGTGCCCGCTTTGATTATCCTGGCCCTGTTGACCTTATTGCTGATCAGGGGCACCCAGGAGTCCGCTATCGTCAACACCATCATCGTTATCGTCAAGGTAGCCATTGTATTGGTATTCATCGCTATTGGCTGGCAGTTCATCAATCCCGCCAACCATCATCCCTACATTATCCCCGCTGATGCCGCTCCAGCAGTAAAACCTGATGGAAGCATGTATTCGTACCTGCCGTGGGTCAATCATGGGTTTGGGGGTATATTAAAAGGAGCAGCCATCGTGTTCTTTGCCTTCATCGGCTTTGACGCGGTGTCCACTGCTGCCCAGGAAGCTAAAAACCCCAAAAAGGATATGCCCATGGGCATTTTAGGGTCTCTGGTCATCTGTACCATATTATATATACTCTTCTCCTACGTGCTGACCGGCGTTGCTCCTTTTACCGATTTCGTAAAATCCGGTAAGGAAGCTTCTGTGTCTTACGCTATTCAAACCTATATGCATGGATATGGCTGGTTGTCCACCCTGATCACCTTTGCCATCCTGGCGGGATTTTCTTCCGTCATCCTGGTGATGCTCATGGGTCAAAGCCGTGTATTCTATACCATGTCCAATGACGGATTGTTGCCCCGTATCTTCTCTGACCTGCATCCTAAATTCAGGACTCCCTATAAAAGCAACCTGATCCTGTTCGTATTTGTGGGATTGTTTGCTGCTTTTGTACCAGGAAGCGTTGCTGGTGACCTGACTTCCATAGGTACCCTGCTGGCCTTCGTGCTGGTTTGTGTGGGTGTGATCATCCTCAGAAAAAGAGACCCGAATCTGGTACGTCCCTTCAAAACACCCCTGGTTCCATTGGTGCCTATCCTGGGGATTATTGTATGTATGTCCATGATCCTGAGCCTTTGGGGTTATACGCTGACTGTCGCCCTTATATGGATGGTCGTAGGCTTGTTCATTTACTTTGGATACAGCAAACACAACAGTAAGCTCAAGCAATAAAGCTGGTTTACTTTATATAAAGGAAAAGTGGCCGCCCGCGAAGGGGGGCCTCTTTTTTTCGCCGAAGTAAGCTATTTTTGCAGCCGGCCATTTGAAAATGGCCTATAAATTCAATTCAATTCGCACTTATGGGCCGCATATTTGAAGTCCGCAAACACACCATGTTCGCCAGATGGGACAGGATGGCTAAACAGTTCACCCGCATTGGAAAGGAAATTGCCATAGCCGTTAAAGCCGGAGGAGGAGACCCCACCACCAACCCAGCCTTACGTCGTTGCATGCAGAACGCCAAAAGCGTCAACATGCCTAAAACCAACGTGGAAGCCGCCATCAAAAGGGCCATGGGCAAGGATTCTGAAAGCTATGATGAAATTCTGTACGAAGGGTACGCTCCCCATGGGGTAGCCGTGCTCGTAGAAGCAGCTACCAATAACAATACCCGTACTGTTGCCAACGTGCGTTCCCATTTCAATAAAGGCAATGGTGCTTTGGGTACCAGTGGCAGCGTGAGCTTCCAGTTCAAGAAAATGGGGGTATTCCGCCTCAAGCCTGAAGGCTTAAATGCCGATGACCTGGAATTGGAACTGATTGATTTCGGTTTGGAAGAACTCGGAGAGAGCACTGGAGAAAATGAGGAACCGATATTGGTTTTACGCAGCGCTTTTGCCGACTTCGGAAAGCTCCAAAAAGCACTGGAAGATAAGGGCATCACCCCTATCAGCGCCGAAAGTGAGTGGATCCCTACTGTAACAGTGCCGGTTACCGATGCTCAAGCAGAGGATATCTCAAAACTGATCGATAGGCTGGAACAGGATGATGACGTCAATAAGGTATTCCACAACATGGCATAGGCTGACCAATTTTGGGGTTGCAAGGGGTGCCGCAACGCATAGCATGTTTTGTGCTCCAAGGGTAAATATCCGTTACCCTTGGGGCACAAATGAATTCGGCCCCTCCTTTGCCGGGGAGGGGCCGTAATATTTTGAAAACCGGGGTTTTGGGGTGAATTCGACTTAGTTAGAGTTGACAACCTGGATCAAGGTGCTTACTTTCGTACCGCCGTCGTATACCTTTAGTAACTTTTTGTTGCGGTCATATACGGCCAGATAGGGTACATAGTTGGACCCAAAATGCCGTGAAAAGAAGAAGTCATAATCCCTGCCCATCGTAATATTCTTATAGTTGGCGATTTTATAATATTCGTAAAAGGTCTTCATCAGGTTGAAGGGCAGGGAGGTCAACATGACAAATTGTACATTTTTCAAAGAGTCCATATTTTGAAGCAAAGCCTCTGTCATCTTTTGGCAATGCTCGCATTCAGGGCTGAAATACATCAGAACAACGGGGGTACCACCGGGAATATCCTTGGTATTAAAAATAGTAGTACTATCGACTTCCATTAGACTGAAGGCCGGGATACTTGAATCGGATAAATATGGAAGGTTCGCCGTTTTTTGGGAATTTTGACAGTAACCAGCGTGTGAAAGGGAAAGCCCCGCAACCAAGCACAGCATGAATGTGATCTTGTTCATAGTATCGTGGAATTGTACCTGCAATTAACAAAAAAGCGCTGGTACCTTGGCAATTGGGCTGAATTTTGTTTCGAACTATTATATTTGCGCACTAAATACCTTTTTTCTAAACATTTATTATGGCAAATACTTCAGATATCAGGACGGGTTTGATCATCAAATTGGACGGGGGATTGTATTCCGTTGTCGAGTTTGGTCAGAACAAGACGGCCCGTGCTGCGGCTAAGGTTTGGGCGAAGCTCAAAGGGGTGGATAATAGCCGCACGATTGAACACACCTGGAACTCGGGAGACAATATCTTCCCTGTAAGGGTTGAAAAAAAGGCATTCCAATTCCTCTATAAAGATGAATCTGGGTATAATTTCATGGATAACGAGACTTTTGAGCAGATCGTTATGGCTGAAAACCTGGTAGACGCCCCCCAATTCTTAAGGGACGGCCAGGAAGTGTCCGTATTGATCAATGGAGAGTCCGAACAGCCTATGGGCGTCGAGTTGCCGGATAAGATTGTGGTAAGGGTTACTTATGCTGAACCTGGCATGAAAGGAGATACGGCTACGCGTACCCTCAAACCTGCTACTGTAGAAACGGGTACCACTGTGATGGTGCCTTTGTTTGTAGATGAAGGCGAACTGATCCGCGTAAATACAAAGACTGGCGAATATATTGAGCGCGTAAAAGAATAACACCCGCAAAACCCAAAACTCAAGAACCCATGGATTTCAAACAAATTCAGGAGCTGATCAAAATCATCAACAAATCCAACATTGGTGAAATCAGCGTAGAAGAGAAAGACTTCAAGATCACCATTAAACAGAAGGATGACCAGGTACAAACCGTCTATGCGCAAGCTCCGGTTGCTTATCAGGCCGCTCCTCCAGCTCCTGCTCCTGCCGGCGCTCCGGCTGCCGCCCCCGGCGCTGCCCCTGCTGCAGCACCCGCTGCCCCGAAAGCAGACAACCTGATCACCATTAAGAGCCCCATGATAGGTACCTTCTACCGCAGATCATCTCCGGATAAACCCGCCTTTGCAGAAGTTGGGGACGAAGTATCTCCTGGTAAGGTCGTTTGCATCATTGAGGCCATGAAATTGTTCAATGAAATTGAGAGCGAGGTTAGTGGTAAAGTAGTAAAGGTGCTTGTTGAGGACGCTTCACCGGTAGAATACGACCAACCGCTGTTCCTGGTAGAACCTTAGACTGTACCTAGTTATTCAACTAAAAGAGACTGATGTTTAAAAAAGTACTGATTGCAAATCGCGGGGAGATTGCGTTAAGGGTGATCCGGACTTGTAAGGAAATGGGCATTAAGACCGTTGCCGTCTACTCTACCGCCGATAAAGATAGTTTACACGTTCGTTTTGCGGATGAAGCTGTGTGCATCGGAAAACCCGCCAGCTCCGATTCCTACCTGAACATCCCTCGGCTGATGGCAGCAGCCGAAATCACGAATGCCGATGCGGTCCACCCTGGATATGGCTTCCTGGCAGAAAACGCTCGTTTTGCTGAAATCTGCGGCGAGCATGGGATTAAATTCATAGGACCCACCCCTGCCATGATACGTGCGATGGGGGATAAGATTACGGCTAAGGAAACGATGATCAAAGCGGGTGTTCCCGTTATCCCGGGTAGCCCAGGTTTGCTGGAGAGCCTTGAAGAGGCGCGTAGTGTGGCTAAAGAAATGGGTTATCCCGTTATCATCAAAGCCACAGCAGGTGGTGGTGGTAAAGGGATGCGTGTGATTTGGGAAGATTCCGAAATGGAAAGGGCTTACAGTACCGCGAAAGCAGAAGCGCTGGCTTCGTTTAAAAATGATGGGGTATACATGGAGAAATTCGTGGAAGAGCCTCGTCACATAGAAATTCAGGTTGCTGGAGACCAGTACGGTAAAGTATGTCACTTGAGCGAAAGGGATTGCTCCATCCAGCGCCGCCACCAAAAGTTGGTGGAAGAATCGCCTTCTCCTTTCATGACGCCCGAACTCAGGGAAAGAATGGGGGAAGCAGCCATCAAGGCGGCTTCTGCCATCAATTATGAAAGCGTGGGCACCATAGAGTTCCTGGTGGACAAGCATCGCAATTTCTACTTCATGGAGATGAATACCCGTATCCAGGTAGAACACTGCGTTACAGAGGAAGTCATCAACTATGACCTGATAAAGGAGCAAATTAAAATTGCTGCTGGTGTGCCCATCAGCGGTCGCAACTATATTCCGGAAATGCATGCTATCGAGTGCAGGATAAACGCTGAAGATCCCTATAATGACTTCCGCCCCTCTCCTGGTAAGATAACGGTATTGCATCAACCGGGCGGTCATGGCGTAAGGGTTGATTCCCATATCTATGCCGGATACGTGATTCCTCCCTATTACGATTCCATGATTGGAAAGATCATTGCTGTAGCCAGGACCAGGGAAGAGGCCATAGATACGATGAGCCGCGCACTCAGCGAATACGTGATTGAAGGGGTGAAAACCACCATTCCTTTCCATCAACAACTGATGCGTAATGAGGATTTCCGCAAAGGCAATTTCACCACGAAATTCCTGGAAACTTTCCACCTCCAGTAATGCATTCCTGATGATTTTAACATAGGAGCGGCTCTATTGAGCCGCTTTTTTTTTTACTTTCGGGTGGGATATGCCACAATCCATCAGGATCTATGCAAAAAGATGTTATCCTCCAGATCAGCAATAAGATCAAGGAGAAGAGAAAAGAAAAGAACATTACCATCCAGGAATTGGCCAATGATGTAGGTGTTACCAAGGGGTTTATCTCCCAAATTGAAAACAACAGGACCGTGCCTTCCTTAACGGTATTGTTGAGTATCATCAGATCCCTGCATATAGACCTGAATACTTTTTTCGACGAGCTTCAAGGAGAAAACGGAGAAACCGACAAAGTGCTGATTCGTAAAAAAGAGCAATATCAGGACTTTCAGAAGGAAAACGCCCGCGGATTCCATTATCAACGCATCCTTTCCACGCATATACAGGATAAGCATATAGATATGGTCCTTCTGCGCTTGCAGAAAAACTCACGCAGGGCCATGGTCCGCACGGACGCCTTCGAATACAAATATGTGATCGAAGGGGATGTGGAATACAGTATAGGAGAAAACAAATACCTTCTAGGACCAGGAGACTCCATTTATTTCGACGCCAGAGAACCCCATAACCCCAAAAACATTGGGGAAGGAGACGCACTCATGCTGGTGATCTACTTCTTCATAGAAAGTTAACCACCTGAAAGTTTACAAATACTATACCTTTGCGGGCATAGTAGTATACCTATGCCTGAAAAAAAAGATCTCATTATCGTAGGGGCAGGTGCATTGGGCACCTTTCACGCTTTCCACGCTTTACGCCAGGGTTTGAAGGTCACTTTGTTTGAAAAGGACCAGTATCCGGTGAACGCCACCGTAAGGAATTTTGGTCAGGTGGTTACCTCCGGGATGAGTGGTCGCTGGTTCGACTATGGACGTCGTTCCATGTATTGGTATCAGATCCTACAGGAAAAAATGGACATCAGTGTACGCCGGCATGGAACAGTGTACATTGCCTCAGATCCCGACGAGCAACAGATTATCCATGAGCTGAAGCAGATCATGGATAACAAAGCATACGATTCCAAGCTACTCAGCACGGCGCAATGTCTGGAAAAATGGCCGGTGCTCAGGGGCGATTATTGCAGGGAAGCCTTGTTTTTCCCTGAAGAAATCAGTGTGGCTCCCGAGCACATGATCTATAGGGTACTGGATTATCTCAAAGAGACCTATCCTCAATTTACCTACCTGCCCCATACCACCATCGTGGATTGCACGGATACGGCATCAGGAGCCAAAGTGGTGACCAATGCAGGTCATGTTTTTGAAGCGGAAAAGGTGGTTATATGTAATGGCGGAGAGTTCAAGCTTCTTTTTCCCGACTTATTCAAGGCATCAGGTATCGTCGTGAGCAAACTGCAAATGATGAGGACCCAACCCATGCCCGAAGTCGAACTGAAGGGTAATATCCTAACGGGGTTGACCATCCGTCGTTACGAATCCTTTGAAGAATGTCCTTCCTTTGGAAGCTTACAAACCCCCGAACACCTCAAAGAGCTTAAAAAGTGGGGTATACATATCCTGTTTAAAAAGGCTGATGACGGTAGTTTTATCATAGGTGATTCCCACGAATACGCGGACGTGCTGCACACGGATGATCTGGGATTTTCTGTAAGTGCTTATATCAATGAATTAATGTTGAAAGAAGCCGAAAGGATCGTTCATTTTGGTGTGCGCAACCTGGATAGGGTATGGGCAGGGTTTTATCCCCTGCACAAGAAAAAGGATATTGTGGAGGAGGACCTGAGCGCTCACATACATATTCGCACGGCTATAGGTGGAAAGGGTATGACTTCGAGCGCGGGTTACACAGAAGAAAGTATAAACAAACTGTTCTTTTAGGCCGCGCCGATTTCCGCAAGGGGCTCGACGATACTAGCGGGGGCCGCTGTCTCCGCCGATTTGCTGTTGCGCATTTTCTGGGTGAAGTATTGATAAGACAGTAGGATACATACCACGCCTACGCCCGCAACAATGGTCAGTGACCAGGTGAAGAAATTCCCCCAGCTTAGGTTGTGCGTTCCAAATTCTTTGTACAATAATACCCCGACACTGCCTGCATAGCCAATGGAGTCGGCGGCATAAATGAGGAAGCCGATATTGCCCTTTACCTTGAAGACGGCTATAAGCCTTTCGAAGAAAATTACCTGGTAGGGGATATAGGCCATATACAAACCAAAGGCGGCAAAATACATCAGCACAAAGGGGGTAACCTGGTGCGTATAATATAGGTAGGATCCCAAACCTATCGAGATAAAACCCAGTAAAATCAGTAGGTGCGCCAGCTTAAAGGCATTCCGGTTGTTTTGAACGAACACCAGTGCGCAAACCAGCCCCAGGATGAGAATGGATACCGGGGTGTCAATCTGGGCGTAGACTGAGGGGCTGACGGGATGCCCTACCAAACCTTGCCAGATCTCCACCTCAAAGTTATCCCTAAGGTCCCTCATAGCGGTCAGCGTGATATAAAGTCCCAGGTTAAAAAGGAACCCGGGCCAGAAACTCCTTAAAAAAGATACCCTGTCGGCAGCATACATGGGGGTGCGTTCCGAACGCGCTGCCTTGTCTGCATCGCTAGGGGGTGGGGTGGCCATTATTAATCCTACGAAAATGATCATGGGCACAAAAAAGACCGCACCTACCGCAAAGGGCATCCATATTTCAGGCATATGCCAGGAGGTAACCATGGTTCTTCCAATGCCCTTAACCACACCGGCGGAAAATATGAGGCTGGTGGCAAGAATAGAGGCCATAAACTCGGTGCCTTTCCTGCCTTCCAGATAAGAGTATACCAACCCCCATATCATACCCAAGGGCAGTCCATTCAAAAACATACACAGAATCCCCCAGGGGGCCGGTAGAACGGCTAGTCCCAGCAAACACAACCAGGCAAAGAGGAGAAGTCCTATAATGTATTGGGGTCTTTTACTGGGGTTTACCTCAGAAATGACTTTGATGCCGATAAACTTACTGGTGGCATACCCAAATACCTGGGCAATGACCAGGAGTACCTTGTAATCCATTCCCCAGAAGACCTGCCCCTCAAAGGTAGCAGCGGCAAAGCTTTTACGGAAGCCATAGGTGCACACGTAAATACTGAAGGCAGAAATGCTGCTGAGTAACATAACGGCCAGGGGGGAAGCCTTGTGCATTCTTTTGCTGAGTGCCTCTATGGGTTTGATCATATGCGGGTAAAATAGACAGGAATGCCCAAATGTATTACCACTGAGCCCATTTACCTATAACAGGGAGTTTAAGGAATTGTTACTAAATGTTTAGTGTTACTAAACAGGCTTAGGTGAAGTATGGCCTCGTGGGGCGTGAGAAAGACAAAGCCCTCATGGCAACGAGGGCTTTGATTTACTTTACTGGCAAAAAGTATTAGGGAATCTATATATAAGATGCCGACAGAATTGGTTTCGTTGCCCAGATCTCCGGAAATTCCGGGGTTTGCCCAAAAAACATTTCAGGTTGATCTTTTCGTTGGGGACTGGGCAAAAAAAGAGCCCGGGTCAAGACCGGGCTCCGAAATAGTATGCATATCTGGTAACAGCCTAGCGCAAGAATACCAGTTCCCTGTATTTGGGCAGTTCCCATTGTGTGTCGTCCACCAACAGTTCGAGTTTGTCTACGTGGTAGCGGATCTCATCGAAGAAGGGTTTAACCTTATCGTTATAGGCCAGTGCTTTATCGCGGCTGTGGGTCAGGGCGTTGGCATCTTTGCGGGCCTCCGTCATTTCCTCAACCTTGGACCTTACAATCTGGATATGCTCGGAGATTTCCTGCAACACATCCAATTGGGCTTTGTAAGCACTTTCCTTCAATCCCAGTTCTTTCAATCCTTTCACGTTTTGGATCAGGTTGTTCTGGTAATTGATGGCGGTAGGTAGAATATGATTGGTGGCCAGGTCTCCTATGACGCGTCCTTCAATCTGCACTTTTTTGATATAATCTTCCAGTGCGATTTCGTGACGGGCTTCGAGTTCCAGGTGGTTGTATACGTGATGTGCTTCAAAGAGGTGTTTGGCTTTGCTGGTGCTTAAAGCATCCAGGGCCAATGGAGTGGTTTTAACATTGGGCAATCCCCTGCGGGCTGCTTCTTTTTCCCATTCTTCACTGTAGCCGTCCCCTTCGAAGAGTACCTTTTTGGAGTGGACGATGTATTGCTGGATCACCTGCATGATGGCCACTTCTTTCTTTTCACCTTTTTCAATCAGGCCATCCACCTCTTTTTTGAATTGACCCAGGGTGTCAGCCATGATGGTGTTGAGGGTAATCATGGCGTTGGCGCAGTTGGCAGAAGACCCTACTGCCCTGAACTCAAACTTATTTCCGGTGAAGGCAAAGGGAGAAGTCCTGTTGCGGTCGGTATTGTCCAACAGCAGTTCGGGAATGGTTTTGTGGATGTCCAGTTTGAGCATGATCTCATCCTGTTCGCTGAATTTCTTGCCCACCCTACTTTCTACTTCGGTCAGCACCTCGGAAAGGAATTTGCCGATGAAAATAGAAATGATGGCCGGAGGCGCTTCGTTAGCGCCCAGGCGGTGATCGTTGCCCGCAGAAGCGATAGCCGCACGCATGAGATCGGCATGATCATGAACTGCCTTAATCGTGTTGACGAAGAAGGTCAGGAACATGAGGTTGGTTTTGGGGGTCTTGCCAGGAGCCAGCAGGTTTACACCGGTATCGGTAGCCATGCTCCAGTTATTGTGTTTACCGGATCCATTGATGCCGGCAAAGGGTTTTTCGTGCAGCAATACCACCAGACCATGGCGTTTGGCTACCCTGCTCATCACGTCCATCAGCAGCACGTTATGGTCGACGGCTATGTTTACTTCTTCGAAGATGGGCGCACACTCAAACTGAGAAGGTGCTACTTCATTGTGACGGGTGCGCAAAGGAATACCCAGCTTGTAGGATTCATTTTCGAAGTCACGCATGAAGGTGTATATCCTTTCGGGGATGGAACCAAAATAGTGGTCTTCTAATTGTTGACCTTTGGCAGGAGAATGACCAAACACCGTACGGCCAGTCATGATCAGGTCGGGGCGGGCATTAGCCAGACCAGCGTCAATGACGAAATACTCTTGTTCCCAGCCTAAGGTGGCCGTAACTTTCGTTACATTGCGGTCAAAGTAATTACAAACTTCAACAGCAGATTTATTGAGGGCTTCCAGGGCTTTGAGCAAAGGCGCTTTGTAGTCCAGGGATTCACCCGTATACGATACAAATATGGTGGGAATGCACAAGGTATGTCCTTGTCCGATTTCAATGATGAATGCAGGGGAAGAAGGATCCCATGCAGTATAACCGCGGGCTTCGAAAGTGGCGCGCAAACCACCGGAGGGGAAGGAGGAGGCGTCTGGTTCTTGTTGAATCAAAGCGGCACCGTCAAACTCTTCGATTGCTGTACCATCACCTTTAATGGTAAAGAAGGAGTCGTGCTTCTCAGCAGCGGCATTGGTCAAAGGCTGGAACCAGTGTGTGAAGTGCGTTACACCTTTGGATTCGGCCCATTGACGCATACCGGCAGCGATTTGGCTGGCCATATTGCGATCAATCCTTTTCCCACCCTTGATACTAGCAGCAAGGCTCTTGTAGGCCTCATCGCTTAAAAATTCGCGGGCGGTTTTGAGGGTAAACACATTCTCGTTAAAGATAGCAGTGATCTTTGCAGGGCTGGCTACTTCCACTTCCCCTTTAAAGGCAGTTAACTTGTCAATAGCTTTGAATCGTAAAGAAGACATCTCGTGCGTTTTTTGTTTGTCAAAAGAACTTTAAACTTAACAAAAAAACAATTTTTTTAGATCAGTGGTGGAAGATTCTGCGAGGATTGTGGATAAATGAAAACATTCTAATTTTTCCTCATGGTTCTTCTACTGATTTACCATTAAATGGGCATCTTTCGCCTTAAACCCATGTTGCGCATAAGGGGAAATAGGCTAAAAGCCAGGATAAAGGGATAAAATAGGGCCCGATATCTGACCAATCCCCCTGCCAGGGGAATGGTATAGCCTATAAGTAAGATGTTCAACAAGCAGAAATACAGCCATCCTTTTTCGAAAAAGTAAAGAGATCCCTGACTTTTAGGACGGTACAGCAGGGCTATCACGACTAAAATCCATAGGCAAATCGATTCCACCCCACAAAAAAGGTATTTACCGTACACCGTTTCCCAAAAGGCTGGACGACCTATGCCCTTCCAGAGGGCCTGGGGAAATCCAGCAAGGTAAGACCAGAAGTGAAATAGGGGATTTGGCGGATCCATTGGGGGTGAATGGATCTCATGGAGGTTCAGATAAGCCTGCTTTTGCGCCATTTGTTCCGGGCCGCTGCCTATAAATAGGCCCAATGATAGGATGAATATGAACCACCAGGTTTTCCCGGTAGGATAACCCTTGCGGTAAACCAGCCACCAGCCTGTAACCAGGGGGGCTATTAGCAAAATCAGGTAGGGCTTCATACAGAATAACAGCGCAGCAGACAGGAAAAAGCCCAAGTTGAGGCGGCTGGCTGATGGATGTAAAGGTGTCATGTGGGACTCAGGCACAGTTGGAGGATCGGAGGGTCTCGCACGGGACTCAGGAACGATTGGAGGATCGGAGTGCGCCTTACCAGGCCCATCCGCGCCTGGTCGACCCAACCATGCCCAAATTTTGTAGGCTAAATAGGCCAGTAGGGCAAAAACCAGCCCGTCTGCATGTAACCCACTGTAAAAAAACAGGAAGGTGGGGGACAAAAAGGGGAGGCAATAGACCCAGTTTGGTGAATGGGGATACAGTCCCTTCAGTAGACGGATCAATGAGATCCATCCCATGAAGGTCAGGAAGGAATATATTAAGGTATCCGTATATGGATTATGAAAGGTGATCGTGTTCATTCCGTAGAGGATGAGCACCAGGATATTTTGTTTGAGGTTATTCCAGAAGTTATAGTGAAAAAGGTCGCTCCAACCATCCGCACCAGGTAGGGCATAGTGATAAAACTCCCGGGGCGTATGGACCAGGAAAGCCAATTGACGGCTTTGGTCAAACCAGCCATAGGCATCTGTGGTTGCCGGATACACCTTAAAATAGAGGTAGGACTGGCTAAGGGCAACTATGATTTTAATGCCCAGCAAAACAGTCATCCAGACGGCAGGTAAAGGTTGCTTTCTGCCAATGGAAGGAATCAACAAAAGGATAAAGCCGGTACAGAGTATGATCACGAATAGTCCAATAGAGGCCATATTGCAAGATAGGAATTTGGGTGTCTCTTCGTACCTTTGCGCTTCCACTCTTTGGAAGATCGCATGGAAATTACCCAACAAGTTGCCGAGAAACTGGGCATTAGGCCAGAAGAATTTGAAGCCATCAAAGGCATATTGGGCAGAACCCCCAATTTTACTGAATTAAGTGCCTACTCCGTTATGTGGAGTGAGCATTGCAGTTATAAAAACTCCATTAAATGGCTGAAAACCCTTCCCAGGGACGGACATCGCCTCTTGGTGAAGGCAGGAGAAGAAAATGCGGGATTGGTAGACATTGGAGATGGAGATGCCGTCGTATTTAAAATAGAGTCTCATAACCACCCCTCTGCCATTGAACCCTTCCAGGGAGCTGCTACCGGTGTAGGTGGGATCCACAGGGATATATTCACCATGGGGGCCAGGCCTATTGCGGCTTTGAACTCCCTTCGATTTGGGAACCTGAAAGAAGAAAAGACCAAAGGCCTGATGGCAGGAATTGTTCATGGTATCGGCCATTATGGCAACTGCTTTGGTGTTCCAACGGTCGGTGGGGAGGTATATTTTGAGGATTGCTACCATACCAATCCGCTGGTAAACGCTATGAGTGTTGGGGTAGTGAAGGTTGGGAAGACCATCAGTGCTACAGCAGCCGGAGAAGGGAATCCAGTATTCATTGTAGGTTCTGCCACCGGAAAAGATGGTATGGGTGGTGCAGCCTTTGCTTCGGCAGACATTACCGAGCAAAGTGCAGAGCAACTACCTGCGGTCCAGGTTGGAGACCCCTTTCAGGAAAAGAAATTATTGGAAGCCTGCCTGGAAATCGTTCAGTTAGGCGGCGTCGTTGGTATGCAGGACATGGGAGCAGCGGGTATCATCTGTTCTACTTCTGAAATGAGTGCTAAAGGCGGGGTAGGGATGCGCATTAACCTGGATAAAGTGCCCACCCGTCAGCAAAATATGAAAGCATGGGAATTGTTGCTCAGCGAAAGCCAGGAGCGCATGCTCATTGTCATGGAAAAAGGAAAGGAAGCAGAAGTGCTCCAGGTCTTTGAAAAATGGGATTTGCCTTGTTCCCAGATTGGGGAAGTTACCACAGACGGCCGCCTGAAATTTTATAAGGAAGGTGTTTTGGAAGCTGATTTACCCGCTGAAAGTCTGGTATTGGGTGGTGGCGCTCCTGTATATACAAGGGAGTATAAGGAACCTGCTTACTTTCAAAAAGTAAAAAGTTTTTCTGCCGGGTCAGTACCCATCCCAACCAGTCTCAAACAAGTGGCTGGACAATTGGTAAGACTTCCGGGTATTGCTTCTAAAAAATGGATTTATCATCAGTACGATAGCATGGTGGGAACCGGTAATGCTTCCACCAATGCGCCCAGCGATGCGTCTGTGGTGCTGGTAAAGGGAACCGATAAGGCCCTGGCTGTAACCACGGATTGTAACAGCCGGTATGTATTTGCTGATCCTTATACAGGGGGTATGATTGCTGTAGCCGAGGCTGCGCGTAACATCGTGTGCAGCGGAGGATTGCCCCTGGCTATCACCAATTGCCTCAATTTTGGTAACCCTTATGACCCTGAAGTATACTACCAGTTTGTGCACGCCATCAAAGGTATGAGCGCCGCCTGTCTGGCCTTTGATACCCCAGTGACCGGCGGAAACGTCAGTTTCTATAACCAATCTCCGGATGGTCCCGTGTATCCTACACCGACCATTGGCATGGTGGGATTGCTGGATAACTTTTCCGTGCGTATGACCCTGGACTTCAAACAGGAAGGTGACCTGATTTACTTACTGGGCCACGGTAGGGATGACCTGAACTCTTCAGAGTACCTGCACAAAATCGCAGGCGTTGAATTTTCTCCCGCCCCCCATTTCGATCTGGAGGAAGAAAAAGGCTTACAGGCATTTATACTGAGCCTGATTCGTAGTAAGAAAGTGCTTTCTGCTCACGACGTAAGTGAAGGTGGATTAGCTATTACCTTACTGGAGGCTGGTTTCCCGGGAAATCTGGGCTTTAAAGTGAAGACGGGAGAAACAAGCTTACGTGCTGACGGATTCTGGTTTGGGGAAGCGCAAAGCAGGGTAGTGGTTACGGTATCCAAATCCGGTGCTGCTGCTTTGGAAAGCGCTGCTGTTTCTGCTGGTATACCCTTTGAGAAGCTGGGTGAAGTGACTTCGGGCGCTGTTCAGGTACAGGGAGAAGAGTGGGGTTCCATTTCCGAATGGAAGCATAACTACGATACAGCGATTGAAAGTTACCTACAGAATTAACCCAATGACACCTAAGGCACATATCATCGTTACCGGAGCCGCTGGATTCATAGGCAGCGCTTTGGTGGGGTATCTTAATGAAAAGGGGTACGACAATATTACCATTGTGGATGATTTCAGTCATCCGGAAAAAGCCCCCAACCTCAAAGGAAAGTTGTATCAGCGTAAGGTAGAGCGAGATCAGTTTTTCCAGTGGTTGGAAATGGAACATCCGTTGGTCGATTTCATCTTTCATATAGGCGCCCGCACAGATACTACTGAGTTTAATTACGAGGTGCACGAGCGTTTGAACGTGGTGTATTCCAAAAAGGTTTGGGAATATTGCGTGAATGCAGGTGTGCCTTTGGTATATGCCTCTTCTGCTGCTACTTATGGGGATGGTGAACTGGGGTATAATGACGATCACGAAAGCCCATTCCAGCTCAAACCACTGAATCCTTACGGGGTTTCTAAAAATGAATTTGATAAATGGGCCATCCAGCAAATAACCCAGCCTCCTTTCTGGGCAGGGCTTAAGTTTTTTAATGTATATGGTCCAAATGAATACCATAAGGCACGCATGGCCAGCGTGATCTTTCATGCCTTCCACCAAATTGGCGCCAGTGGTGAAGTAAAATTGTTCCGCTCCCACAAAGATGGATTTAAGGATGGAGAGCAGCTCAGGGATTTCGTGTATGTCAAGGACCTGCTTAAAGTCGGTTACTGGCTCATGCAACACCAGCCACTCAGCGGGCTCTACAACCTGGGTACTGGAGAAGCACGGTCTTTCATAGACTTGGTGAAAGCCACCTATGCCGGCCTGGATAAGGAACCCAATATCCGCTTTATCGATATGCCCGAAGATATTCGGGAAAAGTACCAGTATTTCACGGAGGCCAACATGCAAAAGCTGCGTCAGGCTGGCTACACCGCCCCTTTTTATTCATTGGAAGAAGGGGTGGATGATTACGTGCGTAATTACCTGGTAGGGAAACGATACTATTAACATGCTAGCATATGTCCGACAAAATTGCCGTCATCGGAGGTGGAAACCTCGGTAAGTCAATTGCCGAAGGGTTGTTAAAGAGCGCCTTCACTACTCCTGACCGGATCATCGTGACCAGACGCAACCTGCATCTGTTGACGGATTTGAAGGATAAGGGCGTAATCGTTACATCCGATAACCTGGACGCCGTGCGCCAGGCCCGCACCATTATCCTTGCCGTAAAGCCATATAATGTAAAGGAAATCCTTACACAACTAAGCCCGGTGCTTTCTGAAAAGGACCATATCCTCATATCTGTTGTTACTGGCGTATGGATAGAGGAGTTGCTCCAAGCTGCGGGTAAGCCTATGGCTCTGTTCAGGGCCATGCCGAACACGGCTGTTTCCATACAGCAAAGTATCACCTGCCTGAGTCATGTCCATGCAAGTCCTTCCCAACTGGCATATGTACAATCCATATTTGATACGGTGGGGAAAACGGTCATCATTGATGAAAAGTTAATGGATGCCGCTACGGTATTGGGTGCCTGCGGTATAGCCTATGCCCTTCGATTTATCAGGGCTAATATACAAGGAGGTATAGAAATCGGTTTCGATGCGCAAACGGCTTCCCTGATTGCGGCTCAAACCGTGAAAGGCGCCGCCGAACTCCTCATTCAGACGGGTAGGCATCCGGAGCAGGAAATCGATAAGGTGACCACTCCTAAGGGCTGTACCATTGCCGGCCTCAACGAAATGGAACATCAGGGATTCAGCTCTTCCCTGATCAAGGGGATTACCGCCAGTTATGTTAAGATATTGAAGCCATAATGGGGTGACTACGGCACGATGAAGGCGAGTTGTCCTATATCTCCAGGGTTCCTACTGATAGTGGATTTTTGGGTTATATCATGTTAAATAAAGGCCTTATAACGGATCATGGTCGGTTGATCCAGTATAGAAGCGGATTAAGATCTCAGGCAATGATTATTACCCGAAACCCCAGGGTGATAGAGAGGATTTATTACAATTTTGTAAAGGGCGCTTCAAGATAATGATACGCGGACAATGCCCGATCAACCCAAATATCAGTGTGCAGTTGGTACCATCCAGCCATGAACGTCTGCACTCCTTCCTTCCTGAATGGCATTCAAACGACGTTTTACTTCCGGAGAAATGGTCCAGCTATCGGGGTCCAATTTTACGGTAACGCCTTTGTAAGCCAATTCTTTTATAGGCGAAATGACCGCCGCAGTTCCCGTTCCGAAGGCTTCTTTGAGGGTGCCTGCTTTGTCGGCTGCAATGATTTCGTCTATGTTCAGATTGCGTTCTTCCACCGTCAGGTCTAATTCTTCAAGGATGGTGATGACACTGTCCCTGGTGACACCTTCCAATATGGCTCCATCCAGGTCAGGCGTAATGGCCGTATTGCCAATGATGAAGAATACATTCATAGTGCCCATTTCCTGCACCAGTTTGTGTTGGAAGGCATCGGTCCACAAAACCTGGTCGTATCCTTTTTCATTTGCTTCGGCGAAGGCTTTCAGGCTGGAGGCATAGTTCCCGGCAGCCTTTGCAAAACCGATACCGCCGGGTGCGGCGCGGGTGTATTTTTCTTCTACATGGATGCTAACGGGTTTGGGATAGTAGGGACCTGTTGGACTGAGCAGGATCATGAATTTATAGGTAGAAGAAGGTCTCACGCCAATGACGTTATCGGTCGCAAACATGAATGGACGGATGTACATGGAGTGATCCCCTTTCCTGGGTATCCACTTAATGTCTAATTCAATCAGTTGGCGCATGCCTTCAATGAAGATTTCTTCAGGCACCGCAGGCATCATCATACGGTCTGCTGAGATATTAAAGCGGCGGAAGTTGTCGTAGGGACGAAAGATACCAGCTTTCCCTTCAGGGTTGATATATGCTTTGATGCCTTCGAATATGGATTGTCCATAATGAAGGGTAGCATTGGTGGGCATGATGGTGATGGGTTGAAAAGGCCTGATGACTGGCTTTTGCCATTGTCCATCTGCATAATCAACTTCCAGCATATGATCGGTAAAATACTTTCCGAAGGGAAGATTGTCGAACGGAACTTCTGAAATTCTGCTTTTTTCCGTTTTAATTACTTTGATATCTATGACAGCCTCCATAATCGCTAAATTTGCTACAAAGTAACGAAAAAAAAGCAGTATGGAGCTGGATGGATTCAGATTGTCCCCCGATCAAATCGCAGTTTTGTATAAATCTTCGCTTGTTGTGATTCCGGGAGCCCGTAAGGTTTCCGGGGGATTTGATGGTCAAAAAAACGTCCCTCCTGCTGCTGATAGTCAAAGGCTAAACGGTCCGGAAACGGCACCCGTAAATGCGGGCGCTGCTGCAAAGGCGCCGGCTGCTGCCCTTCCTGCGGCGAATGCCCCTTTGAAATTCATGGGTAATAACAAACGCCACATCCTGCTGTTGGTCAGAGACCCCTCCGCCGTTTTCCTGGACGAAAAAACATTCCAGTTTCTGATATCCATTATGGACGCCTGCAAATTATCCATGGAGGATGTGGCTTTAGTGAACACCGCACATACGGGTACGCGCTCACTAACGGATATTGCCGGTGAATTGGGTAGCCAAATTATCCTGTTCTTTGGGATCCCCCTATCAGAAATGGAATTGCCTATGGTTTTCCCGAATTACCAGGTACAGGCATATGGAGGAAAAACCTACCTGGGGGCTGACCCCCTTGTTGGAATTGCCGCCGATAGAATGCAGAAGGGTTTGTTGTGGGGTTCATTAAAACAATTATTCCAACTCTGATCACTATGATTTTACCCCTCATTTTCGCCACCAACAACACCCATAAAGTAGAAGAGGTCAGGGCTTCTTTAGGAAATGCTTTTCCCTTGCAAACCATGAAGGAAGCAGGCTTAGAAATAGACATTCCGGAACCCCACGCTACATTGGAGGAAAATGCAGCAGAAAAAGCCAGGGTGATCGCTTCCCTGACGGGACGCAATGCTTTTGCGGAGGACTCAGGTCTGGAGGTGAGGTGCTTAAAAGGGGAGCCTGGGGTCAAAAGTGCGCGCTACGCAGGGGAGCACCGGAATGACCTGGATAATATAAGGCTCTTACTGGACCGTCTTCATGGCGCCTCCGACCGTAGGGCTCAATTCCGTACCGTTATGTTTCTCATATTGGACGGTAAGGAATATTGCTTTGAAGGAGTATGCCCCGGTAGCATCCTCAGCTTGCCCGAGGGTAACCACGGATTTGGTTATGACCCGATTTTTGTGCCAGACGGTGCTTCGGCAAGTTTTGCCACGATGGGTATGTTGGAAAAAAACAAATTCAGCCACAGAAGAAAGGCCTTAGATCAATTGATTACGTTTTTGAAAACACAGAACTATGGGCAGGGTAAAAATTGAATTGCCTGAACAGTTTCATTTCAGTACCAGCATACCTATACGCATTACAGATCTCAACTATGGGGGTCATGTGGGTAACGATGCCTTGTTGGGTATTTTGCATGAGGCCAGATTGCATTACCTACAGCAATGGGGATACACGGAATTAAACCTGGAAGGGATAGGGCTAATCATGAGCGATGTCGGGATTGCTTTTAAGGGAGAATCTTTTTATGGGGATGTGTGGACGGTTTCAATGAAAGCCACAGAATTTTCAAGGATAGGTTTCGAATTATATTATAAGGTTACTTCTGAAAGAGGTCTCATTGCCGAAGCCAAAACAGGTATGATTTGTTTTGATTACACCTCACGTAAGCCGGTAGGCGTACCGACTGCTTTTAAGGAGAAGGTGGACGCCCTGGGTTGATCAACTATTCCAGATTTTCCAGCTTTCTTCAGCTTGAAGCCTGAGCATATCATACCCGTTGCGGGTAACGGCGCCTCTTTGAGCTCCTTCTTTTAAGAAACGGGTGACTTCTGGATTATATACCAGGTCATATAGATAGTGCCTGGAGTTGAGCGCATCGTAAGGCAGCAGAGGCGCTTCGTCTACGCTGGGATAAGTTCCTACTGGACTGCAATTAATCAGGACGGTGTAGGTTTGAAGCAGCTCAGGGGTGATGGCTTCGTAAGAGAAGGCTTGTGTCTGCGGGGTGCCTGCGGGGTCAGCGGTAACGCCGGATGAGGGTTGGGACAATCCTGATATGGGCTGAGTATCGGCCATGCCTCCATTCCTGGAAACATAACGGTAGCTTATTCCTAATTGTTCCAGCGCAAAAGCAACCGCCTTGGAGGCGCCACCGGTGCCTAGTATAAGGGCATGCGTGTCACCAGGACGTAAGCCAGGTACGAAAGATTCCCTGAATCCAACCACATCGGTATTGTGACCGAATAGTTTTCCTTCTTTTATATGAATACAATTGCAGGCGCCAATCTGAGCGGTTATACCCGCTACATCCAGGTAGGCTAGCACTTGCTCTTTATAGGGGATGGTTACATTCAAACCTTGCAATCCGGGGTTTGCTTTCAGCAATTCGGGCAATAAGGTAATGGCGTCGATGGGAAATAGTTCATATTCCGCATCAGCTATGCCTTCCTCCGAAAACTTTTGGGTAAAGTATTTCTTGGAAAACGAATGGCCCAGCGGATACCCTATGAGTCCGAACAAACGCATCAGAACGCTTCTTTATCTAGATATAAGTGGAAGGTGTCTCCCCTGAGTCCAATACGCATGGCTTCCAGGGCTATAACTTCTGAAGGAGCAATATTCCCTAAGTTGACATTGCAACCCAGGAGTTCCAGGAAGTAAAGTTGCTGTGCTTTCTGAGGGGCCTCCCAGATAATTTTTTCTCCGGGTATTTGGGTGAGGATTTCTTGTACCAAACCTTCCCTGACCTCACCAGACCCACGGTAAATGCCTACATTGCCTGATTCCCGGGCTTCTGCGATGACATAGGAAGCGCCCGCACCGAGTTCCGCGCGCATCAGTTCAATCCATTTATAGGGAGGAATGATATGGGTTGCGTCTTTAGACCCAACTTCGCTGAGCACTGTTGCGTACTTGGTCAGCTTTTCGATATATCCGCACTTCTCGGAATGAGGAATGGTGACAGATCCATCACTGACTTCCACATAGTCTATCCCGTAGTCCTGGAGCACTTTGATGAAATCCTGAAATTGCCCCCTGATCAGGAAGGCTTCAAATAAAGTTCCCCCAAAATAAATGGGTAATCCAGCCGATTTATAGACCTCAATTTTTTCCCTGAGGTTGGGCGTGACGTAAGAAGTTCCGAATCCAAGCTTAACGATATCAACGTGGGGCGCGGCTATGCTGAGAAAATTTTTGGCTTCCTGAATGCTAAGCCCCTTATCCATCACCATGGTGATCCCAGCCTGACGGGGTTTGGGCAATCGGTCAGGCATCTGAGAAAGATTAAAGTTCATTGAACGAAAGTGGATTGAGATTTCATATTGGATTATCGCGCGCAAATATACTGTTCTGCCCGGATAAATCAGGGTATACCGTCAGCATATAGCCCAAGGGACTGTTAAACTTAGAGGGATTTGTTGCGTTTGTAGCGGGCAATGATGTCTACGACTTGCTGGTGCTGAAGGAGACGGGGATTGAGGTCGATGAGTTTTCTGATCAATTTGGGGGCTTTTTCCATAGCCGACTCTAACTGATTGAGCGCCTCCTTGCTCCTTCCCTGGGCAAACAGAACGGCTGCTTTGTAGAAAAGAAATACGGGTTTATGGCCGGTCTCTTCAAACGCTGATTGCGCATATACCTCTGCGTCTTCCAATAGATTGCCTTTGAGCAGGCATTCCAAAAGCGCACTCCAGCCCTTGATGCTTTTGGATTTGGTCCTGATTACGTTTCCAAAATATTCTATAGCATCCTGATACCGGCCTAATGTCACCATACATTCTCCCATGGCCAGGTTGAATTCATGGTGGAGCGGATGGAGCCTGAGCGCATTCTGAAGCATCTTCACGGCACTTTCTATTTGCTCTTCGCTGATATAGGTACAGGCGATTTTATAGTATAGCTTAGAGTCTTCGGGACTCAGGTGGGAAGCCTTTTTATAATAGAACCTGGCCTGGGCGTAATTACGGAGCTTATCGAAACAATGACCCAGGGCCTCGTAGATAACATCCTCGGGCCTTGATAATTCAATGACTTTTTCCAGGGGTTCAATGGCTTCCTTATAGCGGTGCAGGCGTATGTAGGCGTCGGCCATGTTGCGGTAGGCGAAGTCGAATTTTTCATCAATGGCTATGGCATATTGATAGGCATCAATGGCTTTCTCATACAACTTTACGCCCTGATAAGCCGCTGCAAGGTTGAACCAGGCCAGTTCATTGTAGGGAAATTCTTCCAGGATTTTCTGGTGGACTTTGATGCTTTCATCGTTACGTCCTGTGAAATCAGTCCAAAAGCAAATCTTATAAAGGGCTTCCTCATTGTTAGGATCTCCTTCCAGGATGAGTTTCAAACAATCAAATACTTTGTCGAACTCTTCGTAATCATCATATACGTCCGCCAGCTCAAACAAGAGTTCTATTCGTTCAATGTCCTCAAATTGAACGATGGCAGCCTCCAGCACCTCAACCGCTTTGGCCTGTTGATCCAGGGCTAAATATGCATCGGTTTTCAGTATGTATATGTTGATATCCCCACTGTCCATTACTTCTGCCTGGTCCAACAATTCCAATGCATCCCTGTATCGCCTGGAGGCAATCAGCAAGTCTGCTTTTTTAATCATCAGTACAGAAGAATAGGGGTATTGTTCCATCGCAAGCTCAGCGGCCTGCATGGCGGAGTTTAATTCATTTCTGTCGTCGAAATAGTCAATGATGCGCTCGAAGGATTCTTCTTCCAGAAAGGAGTGGCGCCGACCCGCCTTCATATTGTCGTACTGCCTAAGCAATTCTTTCAGTTCTTCACGATCCTGTCTAAAGGAATGGTCTCTCATGCAATTGGGGGTTATCGTAAGTTAAACCATTTAATCAAAAAAATAGTCGAGCGGGCCAACAAAATTTACACGTAAAGCGTTATTTACATATGAAGGAAGCGCATTCCATCGGCCAAAACTGCGTTTTTATCGGTCGAAATGTGTAAATCCTGTTAAAAAATTCTGGACAGTTTGCAAAAAAATTGTAAATTTGCACAACATGTTGGATAATATTTCCATATCATTAACCGCTAAATTGAGTGGTTGCGTATTAGGGGCAATGCTCCTAGTAGCTTCTGTAACTCATGCCGGAGGCCTTTCCGGTTATACGGGTTCTGGTGGAGATAAAAAGAAGGAAGCGGTTAAGACCAACATTCCAGCCAATTCGCCTTTTTCCAGTCTGAAGACCAGCTCTCCTTTGCAGCTGTCTTTGATCAATCATGAGCCAGGATTTAAGTTTTCAGGGGATTTCACCACTCAGCAGCAAAAGGATCGCAATATCCTAACCATGCGTACCCTGATGACCTACCAAAAGGGGAACTCCATCTACATCTTCCCTTACGTTCAACGTTCCTTTTTATCCAGGTTCAAGACACCGGAACGGGGTCTCAGATAATCTTGAGATAACGACCCCTAAAACGAATTTATCCAGTCTTGAATGAATAAACGACCCCAAACGGGACATCGATAATTCTTGAGATAACCAACCTCGGAAAAGTATTTCGCTAGTTTTTAGATAACCAACCAGGGAGGGGACTTGGCTAATGTTTTATGGGGCTGTTTAGTGGTTTAGTAAGTCTTTACTTTCCTTATAAGTCATTTCCCGGTAACCCACTTTGGGAATGTCAAACTTACTGCTGGGCACAGGCTCTATGGACACCCTGGTCGCTTTATAGGTTACCTTCCATTTTCCCATCATACTTTCATATTGCAGGGGCAGGCCTGGTAAGGGCGTGAAGCGGTAACTGTATTCCTTATTCTGGGGTAGCAAATCGGGAGCGTACCAGACCACCAGGGTATCACCGTTTACGGTCGTAGACCAAGCCTTTTTGCATAAGTAGCCGGCTATCATGGTTGTATCTGTGGTCATCGTATACCCCGAATACCTATACGGCTTTCCCAGGTCTTCAAAGTCATCCTTAGTCATGCGCACCAGTAGCTTAACCTGCCCATATTCCCTAAGCAGCGCTCCTGCGTGAGTTAAGCTGCTGTAAATGGTGGTAGTGGTTCCTATGCCCCCGGTAAAGTCCGTTCGGATTCTGGAACCCTTGATAGATAGGGTATAGGTGACACTGTCTAGAATTTCAGCTTCCGCGGGTGGAAGTTGGGAAGATGACAGCTTGTACAGTACAGATCCTTCCGTCATCATCCGGATCTGACCCGTCGGAGGGAGGGCTTGGGCTTTAAGCCCTCCCTCCGACCAAAAAATCACATAGATCAGTATTAAGCAGGTGAGTGGTATTGCAGGCCATCTACCCACCTATTATTTCTTTTGGGTCTTATCTTTCATATCATTGACCTTCTTCTGGGTCTCCTGGATTTGTTCCAGCCTTTCCTGCCACTTTGATTTACTCTTTGGCTTCTTTTTATTTTCCTGAAGCTGGGCGTGAATCTTTTTCTCGTCAATGATTACTTTCTGGATGACTAACTGAATCACCAGCGTAATGGCGTTGGAAACAGTATAATACCAGGTCAAACCGGAAGGCAGGTTATTGAATACCCCCAACAGTACGATGGGGATGAAGTAAGGCATGTACTTCATCATCGGGTTATTCTGATCCGGTGTCATGTTTACATTCCACAACTGGATCATGAACTGGGTTGCAATGGCCGTTAGGGTAAACAGGGATACGTGATCCCCATACAGGGGTATTTTGAATCCGAAGTGGAAAATGGAGTCGTAGGTGGAAAGGTCGTGAGACCAAAGGAAGGATTGACCTCTGAGGGCTATGTTACTGTTAAAGAAGCTATATAGGGCAAAGAAAATAGGGATCTGAAACAGCGCGGGTATACATCCCCCCAAGGGATTGACGCCTGCTGTTCTGAATAGCTTCATTTGCTCCATGCCAAAGGTCTGCTGATCGTCTTTGTACTTCTTCTTCAACTCGTCGATTTCAGGCCTTAATACGCGCATTTTTGCGCCACTCAGGTAAGAGGAGTACGTCAAAGGGGAGATGATCAAGCGGATGAAGATGGTCAACAGCAGGATAACCAGTCCAAAATTGGTCACGTATTTGGCAAAAAAGTCAAATACGGGTACTACAATCCAGCGGTTGATATACTTTACAAAGGCATAAATGCCGTTACCCATCTGCACGTTCTCTTCCAGTCCTATTCCATAGGCTTTCAGAATATGGTAATCGTTGGGACCCGTATACCAATCCAAGGCGATGCTTTGAGTGCCGGCGGGCGTTAGCTTCATCTGCAACTGGGCATCCGTGGTCACCAGGTCGTGCACACTATCCGGTACAGAGGTCCACTTGATCAGCCCGCTCATTTTGTTATTCTTGGAAATCAGCGTGTTATTAAAGAAGCGCTGTTTAGTACCTATCCAGGTTAGGGTTTCCAGGCTTTTATCTCCTGAATTGGTCAGGGTCTTATAATCATAGCCATCGCTATTGTCGTAGCACAACATGGTAGTCCTTTTCTCGTACACCACGTCCTTTTCCTGGGGTTTGGCTACAAAGTGCCAATCCATATTGATGGTATTTCCCGGAAGCAGGTTCAGGGCTCCATCAACCTTGATGTTGAGGTGCCACATGTACTGATGGGGTTCCAGCACGTATTCATGGATGACGGAATGACCCAGGGAATCCTTTAACTCGTACCTAAGAATTTGGTTATCACCTTGTTTATCAATACCCAGGCTATGGAAAAAGAGTTCATTGGAGCTGGCTGTTTTATTAGGCCCTGTTTGAATGAGATAGCTAAAGTCTTGATCCCCAGGAGCAACCAGGTATAAAGGTGCCCCATCAAAACGCTTGAATGTTTTAAGTTCAACGGATTTGGGTTCACCCCCCCTGTTGGAGAAGGTAATCTTAACCAGATCGTTTTCCAGGGTCGTCAGGGTTTCGGCTCCAGTGACACTGCCGACAAAGCCTCCGCCATGGTTCAATCTTGCCAAGGTATCCGCCTTCAAAGAATCCTGACGGGCTACAGCTGTATCTAAGTTCCTGGCCTGGATCTGGGCTATAGAATCCTGTATATGTTGTCTTTTCTTGTATAATTCACCTTGTTCCCTTTGGGCATACCAAATGTAGCCAAGTAACAAAGCCACCAATAATACCGTACCGATAATGGTATTTTTATCTAAACCATTTCCCATATAACATATGTCAATTGAGCCGCAAAAATAAGGGTTTTAGGCAGGGGGCGGGGGGAAATTAGATTATTAGATCATTTCACTCTGCAAAAGCGGGTTTTTAACCCCATTAAGACGCTCATTAAAGGTCTTGGCTGCCGCCACAAAGTGAACAAACAGGGGATGTGGTCGCTCAACACTGCTTTTTAATTCCGGATGGAACTGAACGCCAATGAAAAAGGGGTGGCCGGGTAATTCTATGATTTCCACCAGGCCAGAGTCGGGGTTTTTACCTGAGGCAACGATGCCTGCCTGCTGATAACGTTCCAGGTAGTCGTTATTGAACTCATAGCGGTGGCGATGACGTTCGTGTATGGTGGTTTCACCGTAAATCCGGTGAGCCAGGGTCCCTTCCTGAATTTCACAGGGATAAGAGCCCAGACGCATGGTTCCACCCTTGGCGGTTATTTTCTTTTGCTCCTCCATCATATCAATGACCGGATGGGGCGTATCTGGCATCATTTCAGTAGAGGCGGCGTCTTTTAGGCCTAAAACGTCTCTGGCAAACTCCACAGAAGCCATTTGCATGCCCAGGCATATGCCGAAGAAGGGTAATCCATTTTCCCTGGCGTATTTGATGGCCGTGATCTTCCCTTCTGTTCCCCTGTGCCCGAATCCTGGAGCCACTAATAATCCATCCAGGTTAGATAACTTTTCGGCTACGTTTTCTTCCGTAATAAATTCAGAATGAACGTTCATGATCTGAACCTTGCATTCATTTAGCGCCCCCCCATGGATGAAGGCTTCCAGGATGGATTTATAGGCGTCCTGTAATTCAATGTATTTGCCAATAAGGCCTATGGTTACTTTGGATTTGGGATATTTGAGCTTGTCCAGGAATTCCTTCCACTTACCCAGTTCTGGTTCGTTATACTTTGTGATGTTGAGGTTCCTCATGGCAATCAGGTCGAGTTTTTCCCTCATCATCATTAATGGAACTTCATAGATGGTAGCAGCATCCGCTGACTCAATGACGGCTTCCGTCTTTACATTGCAGAATTGGGCAATCTTGCGCCTGATATCTGTAGTCAGGGGCTCTTCCGTCCGGCAAACCAGGATGTCCGGGTGTACGCCGTTTTCACTCAGCATTTTAACACTGTGCTGGGTGGGCTTGGTCTTGAGCTCTTTGGCCGCTTTCAGGTAAGGGATCAAGGTCAAGTGAATCACCAGGCAATCGTCTTCGGGTAGCTCCCATTGTAGTTGACGAACTGCTTCTATGAAAGGAAGAGATTCAATATCCCCGACGGTACCGCCAATTTCAGAAATGACTATATCGTATTTGCCATCAGCTCCTAATAAGAGCATACGGCGTTTTATTTCGTCTGTAATATGCGGAATCACTTGCACCGTCTTACCCAGGTAAGACCCTTCTCTTTCTTTATTGATGACTGTTTGGTAAATACGGCCGGTGGTCACATTATTGGCCTGGGATGTATAGATGTTCAAAAAGCGCTCATAGTGCCCCAGGTCCAGGTCCGTTTCTGCGCCGTCTTCTGTCACATAGCACTCTCCATGTTCATAAGGATTCAGTGTTCCGGGGTCAACATTAATATAAGGATCAAATTTTTGGATGGTGACAGTAAGCCCTCTGGCCTGCAATAATTTTGCTAAGGAAGCGGCTACAATACCTTTACCTAACGAAGAAGTTACCCCACCGGTAACGAAAATGAATTTAGACATAACTACCTTTTAATAAAACCGGACAATGATAAAAACAGTTTATCGCCGACCTTCCATGGGGAGATGGACGCACATAAAAATTTTAGCGATAAGTGACCAGCGGAAAGTGCGGGATCCGAAAATCCGGGAGGTCATGCAAAGGTACAATAAATTTCGAAACAGGAAGGGGGCGGGGCCAGAGTATTTTTCTCTAGTCCTGCCCCCAATTTTAATAGGGCACGTGTGTCACACTGGGTTTAGTGGTTAACGGCCCGTTTATCAAACAATTCAGCGGTGGATTCTGCCAGGTCGAATGGAGGTAGTACAGGGAAGGAGCATTTTTGCCTGAGCTTCTCTGCTTCCTGTTCGGCAATGGATGCCAGTTTTGTTTTTCTGAGTGCCTGGAAAGTGCTTGCCTGCATTTGGTAGCACCAGTAATCGTATAAGGCAAAGCGCATATGTTTGGCTACCAACTGTGCTTTTTGAAGGACATCTAAGGCCTTTTCATATTCGCCATCGGCGTAATGGGAGAGGGCTTTGATCTGAGACAGGTAAACCGTGATCATGTCTGAGCCGGAAACCAATGATCCCGAAGTCATTACCTTCTCAACATGATTGAGACAACGGATATACTGGGACTGGTCTCCTTCATACAGGTATAAGCGGCTCTTCATGATCAGGCACATCAACCGGAATGGATCGTGGGACCTCATCTTCAGCGCGGGTATTTCTGCAAATACGTATTCTGTGATTTTTTCCAGGTATTTGTATTCCCTTAGCATAATGGCACAGTAGCAAAGCAGGTATATGGTTAGTTCATCCTTTAAAGAGAGGATGTTGTGGTCTGAGAACAGGAGGTAGTCTTCAAATTGATAGAACTTTTCCAGGGTGATGGGATCATCTTTCTTTTCCGTGAGGTGCTTGTGGATGAACAGGCAGAGTTCACCGGCACTCAGTGGCGTACCCTTTCTGTTAAAGGGCTTTGAGTACCGGGCGATGGCTGGTACGACGTTAGATGCCAGGTTGTTGTCCATTTGATAGAGGCCGACCAGGAAGTACAGGCAGGCAACATTGGATTTATCCTGATCCTCGGTGAGCATGTAATCAATGGTTTTGCGCAAATGATTCCTACGCGCGCCAGGGATGTCATAAAACAGGTAGTTCCTAAGGAAGTAATTTTTAAAGGGTTCGTCTCTGAGGATATCCCTCATGGCCTGTTCCAGGGGATTGTCATGAGGCTTATCGGTGGGTTGCACCAGTAAGAATTCCAGCAGCGCTGCTTTTTGGGGGAGATCGGCTAACTCTCCAAACAAATCACGGATGGATTTGTAATCTTCCCTATCCAGCGCATACAGCAGTAACCATTGGAGAATACCCGTTTGAACGGCAATGTCATCAAATTCTGAGAGGATGTCATTGAACAAACCCATGTTCAATTCCCCATCGTGCGTGGTAAGGCAAAAGTTGGCAATGAAGTAATGTGCTAATTGTTCATTGAAAAAACGTACGCGTTTAATGGGAAGGGAGCGATTTCCTTCTTCCATATCTTCCTGTAGGACATGGTCAGATAGAAGCTTTCGGTAGGCCTCCTGAATGCGCAAGTCCCCGCTGAATAACCGGGCTTGCCCTGCCGGCATTTTTGAGCGGAGGTTATGGGTATCATCAAGGATCTTCCGAAGAATGGCCATTTTAAGACCATAGTCCGGACATTTAATCACTTTGGAACGGGCATAATGTCCAATGATCTGGCAACTCAGTGCTTCTTCATGCAACAAGGAGACACTTCGGCTGTCTGTCATCGCACAAGCCATTTGCAGGAATGGTGGGTACTCCAATAGTTTAAGGAAAGAATCACTAAGCGCAGAAAGGGTTTCCTCCGAGAAGGAATGGTTCTTCAGCACCATTTTTACCTCTGTTGGAGAGAGCAGGGGAAATTGAAATTCAAGGGTATACTCCAGGGCTGGAATAGAAGGTTCGGTGTGGTGACTACCGGGCCCCAGTAGGGTCATTGCCTGGCTTAATATGCTCCAGGCTTCTGGCCTGGAGGCCAGGATTACCTTGAGCCAGGATGTTCGTTTCCTGGATAATACCAGATCCATCAACTTGGAGTAAATGATCTTCAACTTCTCATTGGATATGACTTTGTCGTCAAATCCGTCTATGATCAATATGAATTTCCCATCGATTTCTGTAGCATTGCTTTCAAAATAATCGATGATGTTTTCTCCATCTCCCAGGCTCATCTGATTGTCCAGCCAGTCCTCCATGGAAAACCCCCTGTTGAGAAGGGTATTCAATTGATGAATACTGATGAATAAACAAATGTCATTGGGGTATACACAACCTTCCCTTAGCCAGTTGTATTCCACCATTTGGGCAAGGGCTACGGATTTTCCGTAGCCAGAGGGAGCCAAACATACCGATACCGGATATTCAGCGTGGAGGATCTGAGCCAGGGGCAGGATATCGGCTCGGTGTGCGGCTTTGCCGAAATCAATACCACAATTGTTTTTGATGGCTTCTGTGGTATAAAAAGTGATTTTCCCCGTCTTTGATTTGATCTCCTGCCATTTCGGATGGAATTCTAACTGGGGGGAGGATTGTTGTTGCCGGTAATGTTCCAGAAAAAACTCCCAGTTCTGAAAACCGGCGAATTCTGCCAGGGCATTCAACGTGTACACGGAGAAGTTAAAAGTCTGAGCGGCAAAACCAAAGAAGCGTTTTACCGTGGTCTCACTCACGATCTTCCCTGTGCGTTCCCTCAGGGCGGAGGAGAGGTCTTTGCAATCGCTTGGCTGCAAAGGGGATGTGCCGAATTTAGTTAAAACCTCCAGTTGGAGCTCCTGGATGGCTTTCATGGGTGCGAGCCTCATAATCCAATACTTAGGTAGTGAATAATTGGGTTTCTAAAGGTAATAAGGGTTCCCTAAGTAGGACAAGGCAAGTGGTAGAAAACTTAGATAAGGAGGTTTAGTATATAAGGTAATGGTAAGGACCATTCCTACAACAAGTATAATATAATTTTCTTAACAAAGTGAATATATTTTTTTTCATGAACGGAATGAATGACATAACGCAATGTGAATGAACTGATTCTTTTAGGCAAAATATTCTCTGACTACTTTCGTTAGCGAATCCGTTCTTATGTGAGGAAGGCTACCTACTATTTCATGAGAAGCTGGGAGTGAAACTGATAACTGCAACCAAACTATATACCTATGCTTGGCAACCTCGGCTCAAGCAAAAGACCCTGTGAGTTCAAAGGGCTTTTGATGATCACCTTAATCGCTGCTACCCTTTTGTCTGTACCTCTAAAACCACAAGCACAAGGGATTTATGCAACCACTCAGGACAATGGTGTAGTGGGGATTTGTCTCCTCTGCGGCGTCGCAAACCCTACTAACGCTGTTTCTTCCAACCTTAATGACTATTCGACCTTTGACATTACGGTGGGCCTGCTGGGCGTATCCGTCTATCAGGATTTGATCTTTCCTACCGTCAATGCGGATCAGGGATGTGACTCTTTGGTCATTAACCTAGGCAACAACGGAGGGTTACTTAGTGCCACTTTATTGGGCGGGGTATCCTTCGAGACCTTTAATGGTAGTATGCCTAACAATGATCTGACCGGTGTATCCGCTTCTATTTTGACACTGCTAACCTCTGATACTACCAGGGGTTATGTTGTCTTAAGGCCTACCAAGACCTTTGACAGGGTGCGCGTCACCCTGAATTCCTCTTTGGTGGGTGCCTTAACTGATTTCAGGTTATATTCTGCCTATTGGGATAAAACAACGCTTACCGCACCGAAAATATCAGGGGCTGACACGGTAACCACCTGTAGCGGGACCCCGGTCACGCTAACGGCTACGTCTACCGTAGCGGCGGCTACCATAAAATGGTTTACCCAACCTACGGGGGGATCGGCTATGGACTCTGGTTCAACTTATACCGTGACGCCAACGGTAACGACCACTTATTATGTCGAGGCTGATTTAGGTTCCTGTGTCAGTCCGACCCGGACCCCGGTTACGGTTCAGGTGAATACACCCCCGGTTGTCCCAACCTTGGTCAATGCTGCGCTGAACGTTTGTTCTGGAAATCCTGCTACCTTTTCGGTATCCAATCCCCAGGCAGGCATAACCTATAATTGGTATACGGTAGCAACAGGGGGTACCCCAGTAGCTACCGGAACAACTTATACGATTGCATCCGCTACCACTTCAACCATTGTGTACGTGCAAGCGGAAACTGGTGCTTCCGGTTGTGTCAGCGCAACCAGGGCAATGGCTACCCTTACAGTGAATCCAACGCCCGTTGCTCCGGTTATATCGGGCTCGGATTCGGTGACCGTAAGCCAGGGCCAGACCGCTTCATTTACCATCAGTGCTCCTAACCCGGCATATACCTATAATTGGTATGATGCGCCCTCGGGTGGAGACCTGGTCTACACGGGTACCAGCTTTACCACCCCAGCCATTTATGCACCCACCAGTTACTATGTATTTACGGTGTCCAACCAGGGATGCACGAGCCCTGCTGCAACTAAAGTGACGGTCAATGTCCAGACTTCGGACAGCATCTCTTGTGGATTTGCTACCACTCAAACCAGTCCCATCATCTCAGGTGTTTGTTTATTGTGTACGGTGTCCAATGGAGCTTTGGCTGTAGATGGAAACCCCTCGACCGCCTCCACCATCACGTCTACGGTAGGTGCATTGGGTTATGTAGGGCAGCTATTGGGCTTCCCTAATACCTATCCTGCCGGTGACAGCATCGTATTGGAATTGGCCATCCCTGGTCAACTCGTTTCCGCTACCTTGCTCAGTGGCATACAAGTGACTACCTATCAAGGCACTACATCCAACAATGACGCCCAAGCCCTGAATTCCACCCTAATACGTTTGCAATTGTTAGGCGGCGGATCTCAATTCAGGGTGATCCTTCCGACTTCCCATCCTTTCAACGGCCTATTGATATCCATAAACGGTACGGTGAGCTTGTTGTCTAACCTCATGGTGTATTATGGAGCCGCCCTGGTGCCGAGACCAACGGCAGCAAGCACCCTGATCAATGATTGTGGTCCGGGGATAGATACGTTGAAGGCCACAGGTCCGGCGGGCGCAACTTATAATTGGTACAATGTGGCTACCGCAGGGACACCGTTAGCTACGGGTGCCACCTATGTGACCCCTTTGATTTCTTCTTCAACTACTTATTTCCTGGAATCTTCGGCTTTTGGTTGTGCCAACTCGGTGAGGACTCCAGTTCAGATAACGGTCAATACCCAGCCTCCAGCTCCCACCATCGGTGCGCCTTCCGTAACCATATGTAGCGGAGATTCTGCTACCCTGGCTGCCACAGTGCCTGCGGGAGATACGGTAAAATGGTACACACTGCCCTCCGGTGGTACGGCAATTGATTCAGGTGGGGCCTATACCACACCGGCATTGACCAGCACTGCTGTATACTATGCGGCGTCTACCCTCAATGGATGTGCCAGCACTGTCCGCACGAAAGATTCTGTATATGTCAATCCTACTCCAGGTGCAGTAACGGTTAGCCCTGGATCAACCACGATATCTGCGGGCCAAAGCGTTACCTTCAATGCCAGCTCAACCTCTGTAGGAGCTAGCTTCAACTGGTATACGCAGCTTACTGGCGGGACACCTATATACACAGGGGCCAGCTACACCGTGTCGCCCGCCACTACTACTACTTATTATGTAGCAGGCGTATTTACGGCTACAGGATGTACCACCCCAACACGGGAAGCGATCACGGTTACGGTCTTGACCAATGGTGGTCCTGCTGTTCCTTGCGGCGCTGCAACAACGGATACTACTGCCGTGAGCGGGATATGCTTAGGTTGCTCTGTACAGAATGCTGGTCTTGCCGTTGATGCAAATGCCAATACGGGTTCTACCATGAGTGTACTGGCAGGTTTGCTGGGCGGTAATGTTCAGGAAATGTTGATCTTCCCTTTCACTGCATCAGCAGGGGATAGCATTCATATTAAATTTGCGTTGCCTACCGCACTGGTAAGTACGGCAGCCCTGGGTTCTATAGAAGTGGGAACCTTTGATGGCAATAACTTTAATAACGACCTTCAACCGGTTACTTCTTCCCTGATAAAACTAAATCTGCTTTCCGGCAATGATTCCGCCATCATTTCTTTTGCACCTACGGCAGCCTATGATAGGGTACTGGTGCAATTGAACTCAGGGGTAGCCAGTCTGCTGACCACCGTTAACGTTGATTACGCAACCTCTACCAAATCTGCGCCCACGCTACAGGCCGATACGGTTAGCGTATGTTCTGGTAATCAGGCTACGCTGCAAGTGATAGCGCCAACCGGAGCTACTTTTAACTGGTATACTGCTGCTACAGGAGGAACACCTATCTATACCGGGGCAACTTACACAACGCCGGTATTGACGGACACTACGGTTTATTATGTGCAAAGCACGGCTACCAATGATGGATGTGTCAATACTATGCGTACACCTGCTGTAGTGAATGTGCCAGCTCCTCCTGCTGCACCTGCCGTTGCCTCCAACAGTGTATCTGTTTGTATGGGTAGTACAGCAAAGCTTATAGCGACGCCTCCGCCAGGAGATACTGTTTACTGGTTTACCGCTCCAACAGGAGGTGTATCCATAGCTAAAGGGGACACCCTGATAACACCAGCCCTGGATAGTTCCAAGACCTATTACGCTGGAGCCGGAAATCCTACCGGTTGCTCCAGTATTTCCAGGACGTCCGTGAGTGTCAGTGTCGTTACACCACCTACGGCGCCTACCGTTACGCCTGCTTCGGACACGATCTGTGCCGGTGGTAGTGTTCAATTGGTGGCTAGTTCCAAAACGACGGGCGTCCAATTCTATTGGTTTAATTCAGTGACGTCTACAGATACCCTATTTACAGGGGCTACCTACACCACGCCAGTAATAGACAGCAGCGCTACGTATTATGTAGCTGCTTCTGCGGGAGCTTGCAGCTCTTCTACCAGGACAAGCGCTATGGTAGTCGTGAATCCAAGACCTGTAGCACCCACTGTAACGGTGAACCCGGCTTCGGGTACCATCAATAGCGGATCTACGGTGTCCATGACGGCAACCTCTTCCACACCCAATACCTCGTTCAACTGGTATACGGTATCCACAGGGGGCAGTCCTGTTTATACAGGAGCTTCCTATACAACACCGGCGCTGACCAATACGGTTACCTATTATGTTGAATCGGAAGGTAATAATGGTGGTGGTTGTTCGAGCGCTACCCGTACCGCCGTCACCATTACGGTAGTACCAGCCATCAATGTGACCTGCGGACTAGCTACCAGCCAGACCAATGCGGCCAATGGGTTGTGTGTGGGTTGCAGTTTAAGCAATGCGGGTTCCGCCGTTGACCTGGATACAACGACTTATTCCACCCTCAATGTTACGGCAGGACTCCTAGGCGCAAATATCTCCCAAACCTTGATTTTCCCAGAGGTAAGTCAACCTGGGGATAGTGTCTATATTGAATTGGGCACAGGATCTACCCTCCTTTCCGCCGGTGTGCTGAGTGCCATTCAGGTATCTTCTGCCAATGGAGCGACCTCCAATAATGACGCTCAAACCCTGCAAAGTTCAGCGGTGAAGGTTAACCTGCTGGCCGGTGGCTCCAAAGCCCTGATCAGCTTTGCCCCCTCAGCCTCTTACGACAGGGTTACGGTAACGGTGAGCTCCGGCATAGTCTCTGCCCTCACGGCCGTTAATATTTATTATGCTTCAGATATGGTGAGCCAGCCTATAGTGACTTCCACCAATCCCAGTATTTGTGCTGGTACGAAGGCCACCCTTTCTGCCACCTCATCACCGAACGCCAAAGTTGAGTGGTTCAGTTCCTCCACCGGCGGCACACCTATCGGATATGGGGATACATTAGTAACACCAGCCCTTACTTCAACCACCACTTATTACGCCGAAGCTTTGAGAAAATCGGATAGTTGTGCCAATACGAACCGTGTACCTGTAACGGTAAATGTCCTTGCAGCTCCTGCGGTTCCTGTGGCACTCAATAACCCGGATACGATCTGTAGTGGATCTACGGCTATCCTACAAGCACAATCTGCGTCGGGCATTACCATCAACTGGTACAGCGCATCTACCGGCGGCACCTTGCTCTATACGGGTAACGTATATACGACACCTGCGCTCACGGCTAATACGAGTTATTTCGCTTCTGCGTCCAATGGAACCTGTTCCAGTGTTACCAGAGATAGTGTAGCCGTCATTGTGGGTCAGTCACCCGCTGTTCCGGTAGTACTTCCATCGGATACAGGTATATGTGCCGGCATCCCTGTTACCTTGAATGTGTCCCAACCCCAAAGTGGAGTGGTATATAACTGGTACACGGTGCTGAGTGGAGGTACCCCTGTTTATACGGGCACATCCTTCACAACACCGACACTGACGGCTTCGGTCACGTATTATGTAGAAGCGGTGAACGCAGCTTCCAAATGTTCAGCACCTTCTGCCAGGACAGCAGTGACCATTATCGTAACCCCGGTACCCACCGCTCCTTCGGTTGCCGCCTCTACCATCGCCGTTTGCTCGGGCCAACCTGCTACGGCAGCGGTTTCCAATCCTGTGAGCGGAATGGTTTACCAGTGGTATGATGCCGCTACGGCCGGAATCCTTTTGTATACAGGTCCAACCTATACTGTAAGCGCTGTTTCTTCCAGCACAACCCTTTATGTACAAGCCACCTCAGCCAGCGGTTGCAGCAGCAGTGCCAGAACCGCTGTGGTGATCACTGCTGACTCCACTCCGGCTGTTCCTCAGGTGGTTGCCAGCAATGTGGCTATCTGTTCAGGCGCCATGGCTATGTTCACGGTAGCTTCTCCCCAGGCAGGTGTTACCTATAACTGGTACGGCACCCCCACTGGCGGATCACCATTGGCTACCGGTACAACTTATACAACACTGCCGCTCACAGCCTCTGCTACTTACTACCTGGAAGCAGATAATGCTTCGGGCTGTAGCGCTTCTTCTTCCAGGACGGTTGTCAATGCCAATGTGACCAGTGCTCCTGCTGCTCCGATTGTGGCTCTTTCCCCTGTAACCATTTGTTCAGGAGGCATGGCTTCCTTGTCTGTGCAGAATCCTCAGGGAGGCATAGTGTATGATTGGTATGATGCCGCTACCGGGGGCACTCAGTTAGCGCAAGGATCTTCCTTTACTACGCCAGCCCTAACGACGGGAACGACTTATTATGTTGCCGCTGTCAACGGATTGTTGAGCTGCGCATCTTCCAGCAGAACCGCAGATTCGGTAGCGATCGGTTCACAGCCCAGTACCCCGACCCTGGTATCTTCCGCAGTAGTGGTTTGCTCCGGTGGCACGGCTACGCTGCAAGTCAGTAGCCCTCAACCAGGTATAAATTATAACTGGTATACTTCTACAACATCTACAACACCCGTATATATAGGTACGGCCTACAGTATACCCGATGATACTACCTCTGCCACCTACTATGTACAAGGTAGCACCTCTGGCGGATGTACCAGCGCTTCTGAAGCCAGTGGTAGTGTATCTGTCAATGCAGCCCCAGGCAACCCGACGGTAGCTGTTCCCGATCTGACGGTATGCACCAATACTTCCGCCACATTCGCCATCAGCAACCCCGTGGCAGGCTACACGTATAGCTGGTATGCCAGCCCGGCGGGCAGCGCAGGCGGTGCAGCCCTGGCAGTTGGTACAGTCTTTACCACACCGGCTTTGTCCGTTAATGAGACTTATTATGTAGGGGCTTCTACGTCTACTTCCTGTACCTCACAAAGTCTTACCACGGTAGAAGCTATCGTAACCAATAACCTGAGCGCACCCACGCTGGTTTCAGGAACCACGGGTACTTGTTCTGGTCAATCGGCTGTACTGGCGGTCTCTAATCCAATAGGAGGAATCATCTACAATTGGTACAGCGCATCTACCGGAGGCTCGCTGATCTATACGGGACCATCTTATACGATTGCCAATCCGACAGCCAGTGATACACTATATGTTGATGCATCGGCCTCCAGCGGAACCTGTTCCAGTGCAACCAGGACAGAAGCCATACTCACGGTCAATAGCGTTCCTGCTGCTCCCACTTTGGTGACCTCTGGCGCAACCGTATGTAGTGGTGGGAATACAACCCTTCAGGTTGCTAACCCTGTCAGTGGATACACTTACAACTGGTATACCAGCGCCAGTGGCGGAACGCCAGTGTATACAGGTGATGTATACAACCTAACCGATGTAACAAAGTCAACGGAATACTATGTTTCCTCCGATGATAATGGATGTAACAGTGCTAACAGGACACCTGTAACGGTGGATTTGTCAGCGGCCGCATCCATGCCAACAGTAACAGCCGCATCCAGTGGCGTTTGTCCGGGAGATGATGACGTACTGACGGCCACCTCCACAACATCAGGCGCTGTATTTACCTGGTATACCATCGCCAGCGGGGGAACAGCGGTAGCTACCGGTAGCAGCTTCACCACCGGGCCATTGATATCGGATACAACCTTCTATGTACAGGCTTCTTCTGCCGCGGGATGTACCGATTCAAGTGCCAGGGCCTCCATAGCGCTCACCACCTTACAGGCCTTAGCTGCGCCTACGGTAACGATTCAAACCAGGACCCCGACGTCCGTAACCTTCCAATGGGCTCCTGTGCCAGGTGCGGAAGCCTACCAGGTAAGCCTGGATAGTGGATTGACTTGGGTTACTCCCAGTTCAGGACCTACTGGTACCACAGAAACCATCAATGGATTGCTGCCCAATCAACAGACAACCATAGAGGTAAAGGCTATAGGACAGAATGCTTGTCAAAGTAGCGTGGCTTCAGCAAAAGCCAGTGGATACAGCGAGAACCCACTGGGTGATAACATCTTCGTTCCGAATATATTCTCCCCCAACGGGGACGGTGTCAACGACATCCTCTATGTATACAGTAATGCCATTGCCAGTCTGGTGTTCAGGGTCTATAACCAATGGGGACAGGAGGTATTTGAGTCCAGGAACCAGAGTACAGGATGGGATGGCACGATGGGCGGCCAAAAACAACCCATTGGCGTGTACATCTACGTGCTTTCGGCCAACATGCAAGATGGAACTATTGTAAACAAGAAAGGATCGGTTACGTTGATCCGGTAAACCAATAAAAACACTGATATGCGAAAACTATTTTTGATTGCCGGGATGCTGATGGGATTTGTCAGGGGGTTTGGACAGGTAGATCCGCATTTCTCTCAGTACTATGCCTATCCCCTATGGTTGAATCCAGCCATGACTGGCGTGATAGACGGCGATATGCGTGTTAACCTTAACTACCGCACCCAATGGAATAATATCACTAACCCCTTTGTTACCGCTGGTTTCTCCATTGAAGGGACCACCGAAAAGAATATCAATTGGGGTGTTAATATCATGAATCAATCTGCCGGGGACGCTGGGTATAATTACTTCAACGGATACGCCAGTGTGAGCTATACGGGCGTTAAGTTCGGAGCCCAGCAAATGACCCACCTTACTTTTGGGATTCAGGCAGGCATCCTCAGTCGCAGTTTTGACGCTTCCAAATTTGAATGGGGAAGCCAGTACAATCCCTTGACTGGATTTGATCCGAATGCGCCCAGCATGGAAAACCTGACCCGGACTTCCTCCAATGTCTTTGATGCCAATTTTGGCGCATTGCTATACGATGGGAATCCGAATCATAAAGTGAACGCCTATATAGGTGGCGCCTTGTATCACCTGACCCAACCCAGTGACCCTTTCCTGGAAACCAATAATTATCACTTACCCATCCGCTATGTAGTACATGGAGGTGCAAGGTTTGTGATCAATGATGAGTTCAGCATTACCCCCAATGCCCTTTATCTGCGGCAGGGTAATGCGGACGAAACCATGGTTGGTGCTTACGGCCAGTTGGTTGTTACGGAGCAGGCGGATTTAATGTTGGGTGTAAACTGGAGGATTCATGACGCTGTTTCCCCTTATCTGGGATTCAGGTATGAGGACTTTACGGTAGGGGTGAGTTACGATGTGAATGCTTCCAGTCTGGACAACCTGGCCAGTGGTAGTAATGCTTTTGAATTATCTCTTTCTTATACTATGCATAAGAAGAGGGTGTTTCCTAAGGAACACTTCTTCTGTCCACGCTTATGACATTATTCATGCTGAACGGTCTTATTATGCGAAAACTCTGTATACTCCTCTGCACGTCTGTACTCTTAGGGCTGCCTTATCTCGTCCGGGCTCAATTCGTGACGGATTACAAGCGCACTGCTGATATATATTATTCCAAACAGGATTATTATACTGCTGCCCAATACTATTCTAAGGCCCTGGAAAACAAAAAGGATATTGCCAAAAACTTCTTTCCTTACCAGATAGATGAGACCAGGCATCCTTCCAAGTCGGCCAGGATGCACGAATACGAAGAGCTGGTCTTCAGGCTAGCGGAATCCTACCGTCAATACAATGATTTTGGTTCAGCCGAAAAATGGTATGCTCAAGCGGTAAGCTTCAATTCCCCTGAGTTTCCTTTGGCCAAATACTGGTATGGGGTCTGTCTGCGGGCAAATGGAAAGTTTGCCGAAGCCCTGACCCAATTTCAGCAATTCAAAGCGGCTTACGCGACCCAGGATGAATATCAGGCGGCTACTGATAAGGAGATTGCCAACTGCCAGTTTGCGGTCTCTGAGATGCAAAAGACCATGACTCCTTTTACGGTCGTAAAGTTGGGTGGAACCTTCAATGAAGGGGGAGCCAATTATGCCCCGGTTTGGTGGACTTCCCAATTGAGCTTCACCTCTTCGAGGTCAACTGCTGTTGCTGCCCCCAAGACAGCAGGCGGTAAGGATCCTTATATCAACCATTTGTATACGACTCCCGTTTCCAATGGCTCAACTTCCGGAACGGCCCAGCGTGTTGACCTGCCAGGTCAGTCCATGGAGGAGGGGGTATCGGCACTTAGTCAGGATGGATTGACCATGTATCTGACGGAGTGGACCGCAAAGGATGGCAAAAAACAAGCTGATCTCTACAAATGCACCCGTAATGGCACTGCCTGGTCTGAACCTGCCAAGCTCACGGGATTGGATATACCAGGATATAGCACCATGCAGCCGGCCATCAGTACCGATGGGCAGACGCTTCTGTTTGCCTCGGATAGACCTGGTGGGTCTGGTAAATTTGATATCTGGTATGCTACCTTGGACGCCAATGGAAATCCGGGTACCCCCGTTAATATGGGGCCCACGGTCAATACCGCAGGAGACGAAGAAGCGCCTTACTATGATGCTGGACTTCATGTATTGATTTTCAGTACCAACGGAAGGGTAGGTTTGGGTAATTTTGATTTGTTTGAAAGCACTGGAGACCTGGCCAACCTCAGCACGCCTGTGAACCTGGGTGCTCCTGTCAACTCTCCCAAGGATGATATGTATTTTACCAGTACCACGCCTGGAAAGAAGTTATTTAAGGAGGCGTATATCAGTTCAGACAGGGCCAGTAGCTGTTGTCTGGAGCTGTTTAAGGTCACCCGCAGGGGCAAGCGGATAGGGGGAGATGTCGTGGATTGTGATACCCATCAACCCATTTCAGGGGTCAAAATCACCTTAATTGACGCCAAAACCAATAAACCAGCCGGATTTGCCAATACGGATGCCGGAGGGGGCTATGGGTTTGAACTGGATGATCCGGGCAATTACAAGATCAAGGCTGAAAAGGATAATTATTTTAACAAGAGCTTCGATGTCCATTCAGAGGACATGGTGCCTACTGATACCCTCAATAATCCTGAGTTGTGCCTGAAACACTATGATATAGGGGAGGATCACCCCATCGTCCTACCCAATATATTGTATGACTTCAATAAGGCCAGTTTAAGACCTGAATCGAAAATCGTATTGGATACCCTGGTCGCATTATTGGATGAAAATCCAGGCCTGACCATTCAAATGGGATCCCATACGGATGGGGTAGGATCTGTGAAGTATAACCTGAACCTATCCGAACTCAGGGCTAAATCCTGCGTTGACTATTTGATCAGCAAGGGAATAGACCCAGCCCGCCTGAAATGGAAGGGTTTTGGAAAATGCTGCCCTATTGCTCCGGAAAAACTGCCTAACGGGAAAGATAATCCTGACGGCCGTCAGACAAATCGAAGGACAGAATTTGCCGTTTTAAGGAAGAATTAAGCCAACATATACCACTGTTGTAGGTAGTAGAATTGGTTAATCAGCAGTTCTAAGTGCGCGGTCCCTTTCCAGGGGCCGCTTTTTTTATTTCCGCCGAAGGGCCTAAGATTCCACAAGAGACCCAAGGCGGAAATAAAAAAAGCCATCCATGCGTTGCACTAAGGTGGCCGCAAGGCCACCTCAGTACTCCCCGGTGCGGGACGCTGGCTCAGGGAGTTTGGCTGAGGCTATGCAGGCAGTTACGCCCTTCGGGCTTCGCGATTGGCTGATGCGGATCGGGGCGTCCTTGGGGCTATGAACACGATTACGCCCTTCGGGCTTCGCGATTGGCTGATGCGGATAAGGGCGTCCTTGGGGCTATGCAGGCGGATACCCGGTTTAGGAATGTGGTTTCGTCTGGCTTTCCTATAGGCTTCTTTTCGGAAGAGAGGGGCCTAGCTTTGGAGCTGATTTTTAGAGAAATCGATGGGTGAAAATCAATAACTTTGCAGGCCGGAAGCTTGGTAGGAAGGGATTTATTCGGAATGAATGGAAAAATTAAAGTCGGATTTTTGTTAATCCAAATTTATACTCTTACCTTTGCCGTCCTAAATTTACAAGGATAAAATGCCTACAATACAACAGTTAGTAAGAAAAGGTAGAGAAATCATCAGGGCTAAATCTAAATCCAGGGCTCTGAGTAACTGTCCTCAACGCCGGGGAGTATGTACCCGTGTGTACACCACTACGCCTAAAAAGCCGAACTCCGCGTTGCGTAAAGTAGCAAAGGTGCGTTTGACCAATAAAGTGGAAGTAATTGCCTACATCCCAGGTGAAGGCCATAACCTCCAGGAGCACTCTATCGTGCTGGTGCGCGGTGGTCGTGTGAAGGATTTACCAGGTGTACGTTATCATATTGTGCGTGGTGCATTGGATACTGCTGGTGTGAAAGACAGGAAGCAAAGCCGTTCCAAATACGGTACTAAATTGCCTAAGAAAGGTGCTGCTCCTGCTCCTGCCAAGAAAAAATAATTGGCGAAGAAATAATTAATTATCAAATTTTTACAACTTCATAATAAATGAGGAAAGCACAAGCTAAAAAGCTGCCACTCGCTCCGGATCCGAAGTTCAACGACAAACTGGTTACCCGTTTTGTCAACAATCTGATGTGGCAGGGGAAGAAAAGCGTCGCCTTGACGATTTTCTACGATGCTATTGATCGCATCAGCAAACAAACCAACGAGGACGGATATGAAATTTGGCGTAAAGCTTTGACCAATGTGACTCCTGCTGTAGAAGTACGCAGCCGTCGTATCGGTGGTGCTACCTTCCAGATTCCTTCTGAAGTACGTCCTGACCGTAAAATCTCCCTGTCAATGAAGTGGCTGATCCGCTACGCCAGGGATAGGAACGGGAAGAGCATGGCAGACAAACTGGCCGGTGAAATCATCGCCGCTTCCAAAGGTGAAGGTGCTGCCTTCAAGAAGAAAGAGGATACCCATCGTATGGCTGACGCCAACAAGGCATTCTCTCACTTCAGGATCTAACAGGATTCCAATTACTTTCTTATAACTGGCTTAGAGTCCCATCTGCCCCGTGCAGTTGGGACTTTGGGTTTTAAGGGGTTATCCAGCCTTCACTATTTTTTAACGCAAAATGAAAGTACAAGTGGGTTAGATCGCCCGAATTGCTTACCTTTGCGCACCAAAATGAGGGGAGAAATTGCCCTTTTTTGAACGCTTAAAATCACACAATCAATTAATAACTAATCTGTCATGGCAGACTTAAAATTTCAAAGAAACTTTGGTATTGCGGCCCATATTGATGCTGGTAAAACCACTACCACCGAGCGTATCCTGAGGTACACCGGGATGATCCATAAAATTGGTGAGGTGCACGATGGTGCTGCCACCACCGACTGGATGGAGCAGGAAAAGGAGAGGGGCATTACCATTACTTCTGCTGCTGTGAGCTGCCAGTGGAATTTCCCTACGCAGAAAGGGACGGTTACCCCAGATACTAAAAAATACGCCTTCAATATCATCGATACTCCGGGCCACGTGGACTTCACCATTGAGGTTGAACGTTCTATGCGTGTACTGGATGGTCTGATTGCCCTGTTTTCTGCTGTGGACGGGGTTGAACCTCAGTCTGAAACCGTTTGGCGCCAGGCTAATCGTTATAAAGTTCCCCGTATCGGGTTCGTCAATAAAATGGACCGTGCCGGTGCTGACTTCCTGATGGTGGTCAACCAGGTTAGGGAAATGCTGGGTGCCAAAGCCGTTCCTCTTCAACTGCCTATCGGTGCTGAAGATGACTTCAAAGGGGTGGTTGACCTGATCCGCATGAAAGGGATCATTTGGGATATGGCAACCGAAGGGATGACTTATGAAGAAATCCCCGTACCTGCTGATTTGCAGGAGGAAGCTGACCACTGGAGGGCCCAGTTGATTGAAGCCGTTGCTGAATATGATGATACTTTGATGGAGAAATTCTTCGAAGATCCCAATTCCATCAGCGAAGATGAGATGCATGAAGCCATCCGTAAAGCGACTATTGACCTGAGCATCGTTCCGATGATGTGCGGTTCTTCCTTTAAGAACAAAGGTGTACAGACCGCGCTGGATGCGGTTTGTCGTTACCTGCCTTCTCCTTTGGATATCGAAGCTATCGAAGGAACCAATCCTGATACCGGCGAAACAACCGTTCGTCACCCCAACGCTAAAGAACCTTTTGCAGCGCTGGCTTTCAAAATTATGACTGACCCCTTCGTGGGCCGTCTGGCGTTCTTCAGGTGTTATTCCGGCCATCTGGATGCCGGTAGTTATGTGCTGAATGTACGCAGTGGTAAAAACGAGCGTATCAGCCGTATCATGAAGATGTTTGCCAACAAGCAGAACCCCATCGACTTCATTGAAGCAGGTGATATCGGAGCTGCCGTCGGTTTTAAAGATATCAAAACCGGAGACACCCTCTGCGACGAAAAACATCCTATTGCATTGGAAAACATGTTCATCCCTGAGCCTGTTATCGCCATTGCGATAGAGCCTAAAACACAGGCTGATGTCGATAAGATGGGTATGGCTATTGCCAAATTGGTCGAAGAAGATCCTACACTCCGTGTAAACACCGATGAGGACACTGGTCAGACCATCCTCAGGGGTATGGGTGAATTGCACTTGGAAATCATCCTGGACCGTATGAGGCGCGAGTTCAAAGTAGAAGTAAACCAGGGTGCTCCCCAGGTTGCCTACAAAGAAGCCTTTACGGCAACTGTTGAACACCGTGAGGTGCTGAAAAAGCAAACCGGTGGTCGTGGTAAGTTCGCCGACATCCAGTTCTCTATCGGGCCCGCCGATGAAGAATGGTTGGCAGCAAATCCCGGTCAACATTTCCAGTTTGTAAACGACCTCTTCGGTGGATCTATCCCCAGGGAATTCGTTGCTCCTATCCAGAAAGGATTTGAAACCTCTATGACTACCGGGGTACTGGCTAACTTCCCTGTAGAAAACATGAAGGTTCGTGTGTTCGATGGTAGCTTCCACGCAGTTGACTCTGATGGTATGTCCTTTGAATTGTGCGCTAAGAGTGGTTACCGTGAGGCTGGCCGTAAAGCAAAACCAATTCTGCTGGAACCCATCATGAGGGTAGAAGTGGTTACTCCTGACCAATACATGGGTGATGTTACTGGTGACTTGAACCGTCGTCGCGGCATCATGGAAGGTATGGATAGCCGTGGTAACCTTCAGGTTATCAAAGCTAAAGTGCCTTTGAGCGAAATGTTCGGTTACGTAACCCAACTGCGTTCCTTGTCTTCCGGACGTGCTTCCTCTACCATGGAATTCCATCACTATGCCCAGGCTCCTAACAACATCGCTGAAGAAGTGGTTGCTAAGGCTAAGGGTAAAGTAAAAGCTGAATAAGCTTCGAATCTTTCGGACTAGAATATTGGCGCCGCCTCCTTCTCTTAGGGGGCGGTTTCTTTTTTGGGTCTTGCTATACATAGACCTGAAGGTGTCAGGGAAGCATTCTGCACGCAAAACGACCGATCTACGACTTTGAGCGGGAATTGAAATTGAGCTATAAAGGAGGTGGTAAGCGGTCTGCACAAATTGAGAGGCTGATGCCATAAGTCGGATAAAACCACAGAGGGGGGGGGAGTGGCTATAGGCAATTGTTTTTCCCCAAAACCCAGCATAAGCCCCGGCACAGAATTCGTATTGGGAATAGCTATAAACTATACCAATATGAAAAAATACCGTTATTGGGTCATGGCTTTCATGAGCGGCTTCCTGGTAGCCCTCACCCTGGAAGGGCAAGCACAATACCACTATGTAACCGTTGTTCCTGCGCCTACGGTTATTGTCAGACCGGCTCCCCCTTCCCCACGCCACGTATGGATAGGTTCAGAATGGGCCTGGAGAGGAGGGAGGTATGTAGAGGTTCGACCTTACTGGGGCCTTCCGCCCAGGGGTTACCATTTATGGGTGCCAGGCCATTGGGTAAGGTCACGTCGGGGTAACTATTGGGTCAATGGTTACTGGAGGAGGTAGGGTATTGGCCCATTTGCCCGTTTTTGTACCCATTCATCACGCCCCATTTGTTAAAACAGAGAATGGTACTAAACTTGCTCACTAGGTAAATGTCTCATTTTAAACGTATACCAATATGAAAAAGTTTTTCCTATTATCTGTTTTTACCCTTGGCTTAATGCTGATGGCCCGTGTGGCAGATGCTCAGGTTCACTTTTATGTGAATGTAGAACCGCCCATTCCCGTTTATGTACATCCTGTTGCCCCTTCTCCAGCCCATGTCTGGGTTGGTGATGAGTTCGTATGGGTAAACGGAGCCTATGTACATCACCCGGGTTATTGGACGGTTCCCCCCAGAGGCTATCACGTTTGGGTCCCCGGACATTGGAAAAGGGAAGGGGGCAGGGGTTCCTATTGGATACCTGGCCACTGGCGCAGATAAGTGATTTAGGTACAGGATACTGTACTTATCATGAATGATCAGGCTCAAGCCCAATTTGGGTTGAGCCTGATTTTTTTTGAAAAAAGATGAAAAATTGCTTGTGAAATCCAAATAGGTCTGCTACCTTTGCACTCCCAATTCTAATTTGGGAAAGAACGGATATGTCTCAGAGAATCAGAATCAAATTACAATCATACGATCACAATCTGGTGGATAAGTCTGCTGAAAAGATCGTAAAAACGGTGCGTAGTACCGGTGCGGTAGTAACAGGACCTATTCCTCTGCCTACCAAAAAGAAGATCTTTACAGTGCTGCGTTCCCCGCACGTTAACAAGAAGAGCCGTGAACAGTTCCAGTTGGCTACCCACAAGCGCCTGTTGGACATCTACACCTCCTCTTCCCGTACGGTAGACGCACTATCCAAGCTGGATCTGCCTAGCGGTGTTGACGTAGAAATCAAAGCCTGACGGTAACCGGTAGTACCGGTCCTGAAAGCCGGCGGTAATCCCGCCACATGAAGTTCTTTTTATCCATCTCCCAAATTTTCGCCGACGGTGAAGACCAAAGGAGCGCTGGAAAACAGATTCGAGGGATCCGATAATGGGTTCCGGAGATCGCATATTGATAACTAACATATAAACAAGCCTTTCAAGGTTTGTTTACTACCGGTACTTCCCCTTCCTGCCTCCGGGTAAGGAAAACAAAGGAAAAGGTTGGTAGCAAACAGGGATTGAAGCCGATATTATCCAAGCCGGCTGTCCTCTATACCTTGCAGGGCACAAACTGCAGACGCATGAAAGGAATTATTGGAAAGAAAATCGGGATGACCAGCATCTTCGATCCCTCCGGCAAGCAGATTGCCTGTACGATCATTGAAGCAGGCCCCAATGTTGTAACTCAGGTTAAGACTTCCGATTCTGACGGTTACAAAGCTATACAGCTGGCATTTGGTGAAAAGAAGGAAAAGAATACTACCAAAGCGGAAATCAACCACTTCGCCAAAGCATCTACTTCCCCCAAGCATTTCGTTAAAGAATTCCGCGACTATTCCATTGATAAACAATTAGGTGAAACAATTACCGTCGATATTTTCGCTGAAGGTGAAAAAGTCGACGTTGTTGGCACTACAAAAGGTAAAGGTTTCCAGGGTGTTGTAAAACGTCATGGATTCAGTGGTGTGGGAGAAGCTACGCACGGTCAACACGATCGTCAGCGCGCTCCGGGTTCCGTGGGCGGTTCTTCCTATCCTTCCAGGGTCTTCAAAGGCATGCGTATGGCTGGCCGTATGGGCGGTGATCGCGTGAAGCTGAAGGGCCTTAAAGTCGTTAAGGTATTCGCTGATAAAAATTATATTCTCATCGGTGGTGCAGTTCCTGGCCACAATGGTTCCATCGTTTTAATCCAGAAGTAATATGGCAAATAATATTAGTGTCGACGTACTGAACATACAAGGCGGAAAAACCGGCAGGACTGTTGAATTACCTCAGGAAGTTTT
>CAJCIQ010000002.1 GCA_903970475.1 Beijerinckiaceae bacterium | reverse complement strand
GGTCTGCAAAACCTTCTACGGCGGTTCGAGTCCGTCCGCGACCTCTCCAATTCTCATAAGGCAATTAAACGTTAGAGAACGGAGTGTATGTCTATACACTCCTTATTTTATGCTCCCCCTTTGGGCTTACCGTATTCCCATCTTCCCAAAATATGGTACCTATAAAGGAGAAAGGCCCCTAATTTGAGGCCTTTCTTACTTAATTAGCTATTTTCATCAGGATCTAATACAATACCCCCAGACTTTTCGCTTCAAAAGGCTTGATATCGCTGAATCTTTGCTCCTTCACTTTTTTAACCCATTCAGGATCCTGTAACAGTTGCCGGCCTACCGCCACCAGGTCAAAGTCTCCTCTGTCAAACCTGCGCAGCAGTTCATTGATGTCTGTATTATCCCCTCCGGCACCCTTGCTGAAAGTCTCCATAACATCGGTATTTAAACCTACAGAACCCACCGTAATCGTAGGCTGCCCGGTAATCTTCTTAATCCAACCTGCGAAATTGAGGTCTGAACCATCGTATTCGGGTATCCAATACCTGCGTTGGGAAGCATGGAAAATGTCAACCCCAGCTTCGGCCAGGGGCTGGATCCAGCTTTCCAATTCGGCTGGTGTGGAGGCCAGTTTTGCCTGGTAATCCGTCCTATGCCACTGGGACACCCTCATGATAACCACCATGTCAGGACCTACAGCAGCCCTGATGGCTTTGACCACTTCTATGCCAAAACGAGCCCTTTCTTTGAGCGTTTTTCCACCATATTCGTCCGTGCGGGTATTAGAGTCATGCCAGAAAAATTGGTCGATCAGGTATCCATGTGCACCATGAATTTCCAACGCATCGAAGCCCAAATCCTTTGCATATTTGGCAGAAGCCGCAAACGCTGCTATCGTTTGAGCGACATCAGCAGCAGACATCGTGGCCGGAGACTCAAAGGGAGAAGGAGGCGTCCACTTGGAAGGTGAATCACCCACGTGCCATATCTGCGGAGCAATAGCACCACCATTGGCATGTACAGCCTGGACCACTTTTTTCCAGCCTTCCAGGGAAGCTTCCCCATGGAAGTTTGGTATATCCTTTTCATTCTTGGATGCAGGCCTGTCTATAACAGTACCCTCCGTTAAAATAAGTCCCACCTCAGCCAAAGCCCTTCTGCCATAATAATCCACCACATCCTGACCAGGAATCCCATCCGGAGATTTAACCCGGGTCATAGGTGCCATCACAAAGCGGTTGCGCAAGTGCAAACCCTTATATTGAAACGGAGAAAAAAGCGCACTGTAGTCCATATATCTGATTTTGTTACGCAAAGTAACTCCTATTAGTCTACTTTTGTAACAAACATTGGTGAATAGCAGTAACCAATAGGTAACCACTATTCAAAAACGGCTTCGCTCTATGAACAAAGACCGCTTCAAATACAGTGATTGTGCCATGCATCGTTGTATGGGTGTCCTGGGAACCAAATGGAAACCCATTGTGGTTTGGTACCTGAGGGACAGGAAAGCCAGGTTTGGACAGCTAGCTGCCACCATAGGCATCATCTCCCGTAAGGTCCTGACCGAAACCCTGAAAGAACTGGAAGCCGATGGTCTGGTCATCAGGGAAGAACACAAGGAACTCCCTCCCCGGGTGGAATACAGCCTAACAGAAAAAGGAGTAGCATTACTACCCATTCTTAGGCAAATTGTGGATTGGGACGAAGCCTACCGTGAGGAAAAAGAACCCACCAGTCCAGCATAAATGCGTTTATCCTTTCACTCAAACCCATACTTCCGCCGGAAGTAATCCAGCAACCTAACCTGGCGGGCCTTCAGGTCAATCAGTATCTGCTGATGATTATAGGTAACCCGATAATACAAAAGACATTCGTTGAAGAACTTATTGAGCAAAGCCTTGTCAGAAGTAACGATGATAGGGGCTGTAATATCCGATCGTTTCAACGTATCAGCCGAGATCATCTTCCCCGCTTCGGGTTTGAACATTTGCACGTTGGCTTTGAAATTGCCTATGGAATTGAACGTATTTCTCACCGTATTTTGAATATCCTGGTATACAGTAGCCTGTAAGTCCTGCACATAATCAAAGGCGTCGTCGTAAGCGATGATGCTGTCCGCATCCGCTAGCTTGAGCAACCGGAAACCACCTGCATTGGCTAGTTGTCTGGAAGTCCTTTCCGTCCGGGTAAATGGCCGGTTGATGGCTATGTTTTGAATGACACCCATCAAACAAGATGTATTCTTAGGATTCTTCAGCAAGGCATTGTAGCAATCACTCAATCCCTCCAGCCCCTTCAACTTGCGGCCGTCAAAATCAATATTCCAGGTGATCCTGGCCGTATCATTTTTCAAATCATCATAAAAGGATTCAATGTATTCCTTGCCCTTATGCCCCTCCGTCACATGTTCCCTGATGTTTTCAGCCACAAAGCCCAGAAAAACCGCCAGAAACAACATGAAGAACTCCAGTACAAATTCAGGCCATTTCTTTTTGTGCATTACGTGGTGCGGGTGTTTCATTACTTCCATATAGTAGACTTGGTATGACTAAATATAAAGGAAAAGACAGAAACGGCCTCTATGCATCTAGCCGTCAACCCACTAAAACCGTACTAATCTTTGTATCACCACCGCACAAAAAAGTTTAAGCATACAATGCAAATAATTGAAATACAATATATTATACGAGAGGCATGCCTTTTGCACGCACAAATCCAATAAACCAACATACATGCTCCGCAACTACCTGCTCGCCGCCCTCCGCAATCTTCGCCGAAGCAAAGTATTGGCATTAATCAACGTATTAGGCCTGGCCATTGGTATCAGCGCCTCTTTGGTTATCTTTTTGGTAGTGCGCTATGCCTATAGCTTCGATCATTTTGAGCCCCAGGGAAAAAACATATACCGGATTGTGGGTGATTATTCAGAGCAGGGAAATGAAGGACATACCAGAGGTGTACAAGGGCCCATGATCACAGCGGTGCAACATGAAGTTACGGGCATTAATCTCTTAGTACCATTCAGGTATTTCAATCCCGACAAGCAAGCGGTGCAAGGACCAGGCATGTCCAAGGCCATTAAATTTCCCGCCCAGGACAACATCATATTTGCAGACTCCGCTTATTTTGCCCTTGTCGGCCAGCAATGGTTAGCCGGTTCTCCAAACGCGGCATTGAGCAACCCTGGTTGTGTTGTATTGAGCGAATCCAGGGCTAAATTATATTTTCCCCATACTCCTTTCGATCAAGTAATAGGCGCCAAGGTGATATACAATGATTCAATTGTAGCACAGGTGACAGGCATTGTGGCTGACCTGGATAAAAAGGGAAACACTGATTTTACTTTTAATGAATTTATTTCTTTAGCTACCCTATTGGATAATCAATTCCTGCGCAAGGATATGTTTTGGGACCAATGGGGATCTACTACCAGCGACCAGCAACTTTACATTCGTTTAAACGAAAGCGCCAAACCGGCAACGGTAGAAACCCAGTTGAAAGCCATCAACAAAAAGTACAAGGGAGAAGACGAGCAGAAAAACCATTACTCATGGTCTTATAACCTACAACCCCTCAATGATATTCATTTCAATAACGAATATGGAACCTTTAAGAATCAACTTGCTGACAGAACCGTTCTGCTATGCCTGATCCTGGTTGCCGTATTCCTGTTGGCATTGGCCAGTATTAACTTCATCAACCTGACCACCGCTCAGGGGGTAGCCAGGGCCAAGGAAATAGGTATCCGCAAGACATTAGGTAGTTCCAGAAACCAATTGATTGGGCAGTTCCTCAGCGAAACCTTTGTCGTCACTTTGGTGGCCAGCCTTATCTCCTTATTGCTTCTACCATACCTGATAAAAGCATTTTCAACCTTTATCCCCACTGGCTTAATTTTTTCCATGAGTGACCCGGAGGTCCTTGGCTTTCTGCTGGCGCTGACAATTGTTGTAAGCTTCTTTTCCGGCCTTTATCCGGCCATCGTATTGTCCTCCGTCAAAACAGCAGGTATACTCAGCAACCAAGGCCATGGAAAGACCAGTAAAACGCGGGCTACGCAGCTAAGGCAGGTGCTCACCGTTTTCCAGTTTGTCATTGCACAGTTTTTCATCATGGGCATTTTCCTGGTAGCCAAGCAGATCAATTTCATGATGAGTAAAGATTTGGGCTTCAGCAAAGACGCCATTGTCAGTTTTGACCTCCCAAGAAACGACACAACCATCAGTCATCGGCTGGCCTTGCTACAGGAAATCAATCGCATACCGTCTGTTATGAATACTACTTTAGGAAGTGACGTTCCCAACTCTAACGGTTGGTGGACTACTGACCTAACCTATAAGGATGGTAAAAAACAAATTCCCATAAATGCAGAAGTAAAGGTAGGCGACAACAATTACCTGTCCATGTTTCATATCCCCATCATCGCAGGCAGAAACCTGTTGCCCTCTGACACACTCAGAGAATTGCTCATCAATGAAAACATGGTTCATATGCTTGGATGTAAGACACCCGAAGAAGCATTAGGGAAAGCCCTTCCCATGGGAACTTTTGATGCACCCATTGTTGGCGTCATAAAGGATTTTTATGCGCACTCCCTGGATAACAAGATGAATCCGATGATCTTTTTCCATTCCACTTCGGATTGCCATAAAATCATTGCCGCCTTAAACCCTTCCGATAAAAGCAACTGGACAACCTCCATCCATCAAATGGAAAAACAATTCAAAGCCATGTATCCGGAAGGTGATTTTGAATATCATTTCCTGGACGAAGAGATTGCCAAATCCTATAACTATTATCTTCACATCAGGCACTTACTCGCTTGGGCAACCGGGTTGACCATATTCATCTCTTGTCTGGGCCTATTGGGACTGGTAACCTATACCACCGCACAGCGTACCAAAGAAATTGGCGTAAGAAAAGTATTGGGCGCTTCCATCGTCAGTATCGTAAGGCTTTTATCCAAGGATTTCATTACCCTTGTTGCCGTCGCCTTTGTGATCGCTACACCCCTTGCCTGGTGGGCCATCCATGCATGGCTGGACAACTTTGCCTTCCGCACGGAGGTCAGTTGGTGGTTATTCCCCTTATGCGGTTTGCTAATGATCCTGATATCATTTGTAACGCTGAGCTATCAAACAATCAGGGCGGCTGCCGCCAACCCCGTAAAGAGTCTGAGGTCGGAGTAAGAACCGCCGGGCTACACGAGCGGCTGCCGTTGCACCCCACCGTACCAGCACGCGCCCCACTGAACCTGGTTATTCTTCATGGATCACTACGTGCTTGATGTTCTTCCGCTCGTAAGTGTAAGTAATATGGATCAACCCGTCGGAGGCTTGGATGATGGCGGGATAGCTGTATTCCTGGTTTGTTCCGTCTTCCAGGGTCAATATATCCTGCCAATGCTCTCCGTCCGTGCACAGGGCTACCCGCAATTTTGCCCGTCCATTGGACCAGTCTTTACCTGGTACATCTGGATTGTATACAAGTAACTGTTTGCCATCCGCCAAGGTGACGGCATCTATACCCGAATTTGGATTAAGTAGCGTTGAGCGGGACAGTGGGTTCCAGTTTTTTCCAAAATCCTTCGACCAGGCTTCTATTACGTTACCCTGCTTGCTCCGGCAAAGGACCTGCGTATTACCCTTGTCATACCTTAGGATAGTAGGTTGAATGACATCAAATTTGGAGGCAGTGTCTATGGGAATAAAAGTCCATTGCTTCAGGTCCGGTGTCGCCACCTGGATATTGGACCTCCAATGTCCATTGGGTAACTCTACGCTCGAAGGGCAGAGAATTTCCCCAGCGGGAAGTTGAATGGCCTTGTTCTTTATAGGCCCTAATATACCGGCTGGTAAACGGTGAGGAACAGACCAATGAAGACCATTATCATCGGAAGTCTTATACATGCCCCACCATTTCACAGGATTGGGCCCCTCTTTATAAAACAGCACCAATTGCCCGTCCTTTTTCTGAAGCAGGACTGGGTTCCAGCAGGGATACCGAAGAGAATCGTTCACTATCCCGTCGGCTAACAATAAAGGCGTAACAGTGCCATCGGCAGATAGGCGCCCCCCATAAATGCATACATTCGGCTTTCCTTCCTGTGTGCCCCCGAAGCAAGACATCCATAAATCCCCATTACGACTTTGCACAATAGTGGAAGCATGACAGTTCTTGAAAGGAGGATCTGCAAATAATAGGCCCTGACTAACGATGACCCATTTGGATTGTGCATTCACCGCTGTCATGGCGGACAATGACAGGAAAATAAAAAGGATTCTGCAAAGCATAAGATCCAAATTTACATAGCGATTGGCTACTTTAGCATATGTCTGTAGAACAACACCTGATAGAGCAGAAAATTAATGCTTCGGAAACGAGAATCTTCAAAACCGTTTTTCCCAATTCCACCAACCATTACGATACCCTGTTCGGTGGAACAGCCATGTCATTGATGGATGAAGTAGCCTTTATGACCGCCACCCGCTTTTCCCGAAAGCAAATGGTTACCGTCTCTTCGGACAGGATCGATTTCAAAAGACCGATTCCCGGAGGAACCATTATCGAATTGGTGGGAAGGGTAACCAAGGTAGGCAATACAAGCCTGGAAATCGGCGTAGAATTATTCATAGAGCAGATGTACTCAGAAGTGCGGACAAAGGCCATTACCGGTACTTTCACCATGGTAGCCGTCAATGATGAAGGCAAACCGGTAAGGGTGGTCGATTAAAATGCCAATGCCGGACGATAAGGCCCGGCATTGCACCTCAGGTAAGAGAAATACTAGTGAAAAACAGAAATAGTTGGGAAGTAATATCCTGAAAAACTCAGCGTCGACGACATTGAAGCCGAGCTTGGATTATAAAAATCCAATTCATTATTTGCATAGGAGCCATCCAAAGTGAGCAGCACCAGATTCTGCTTAATTGGATCAAATCCAATCCCATTGCCATAAGTAGTATAGTTGCCTGCAAGGGTGATAAAAGGATTCTGAACAGAAGCGGCATTGCCGGAAACATACTTATAAATCGCAGAAGCCTGGCCATATTGTCCATTGGCAGCGATGAATACAGAATTCTCGGTGGTCGATGCCGCAAGGCTACCTGCATGCCAGAAACCCGAAGAACTGTATACGGTGAAGGGCAAAGGAATCATGGTCGTATCCAAGGTGGAAGGATCTATCCTTACCAGGTCAGTACTTCCAGCAGCCCATACAGCTCCATCAGGTGTTACGGCAAAGCCAACATTTAAGTTAGACCAGGTGCCCACCACAGCATAAGTCGTCTTGTTCAGGGCCTGAACACCATTCGTTTCAGCATTGATAAAGATGTAGTTTCCTGAAGTGGTCATATCATCTACATCTCCTGTAACCGAGCTCAGCAAGGTTCCCAGGGTCATCGTTGCCAGATTCAGGGGGTAGATACCATTACCGGAGCTGACCAATGCATGGGTGCTGTCAATGCCCAGGAACGCCCTGAAATCATTGGAGGCAGCGGAGGCAACCCTCCCAGTTTCAACCAGAGAGTATGCATCGGTTTGAACGATGGGTCCGCCGGCTTTAGTCAGTATATAGAACTTACCATCCCATATCGCCCCATACTCGGCAGTAGAGGTATCGGGTCCAAGATTATTTTTCGTATTCACTTTGGTATACACGCTGTCCTCCAATTCTCCGGTACTATACCGGTAAAAACTCACCGTACCTGAACCTGATCCATAATTTCCTTCATTGATCACGAAAAAGCCATTTTCATAGGCCCCGTACACGTGTATCTTATAGGTGAAGGTATTGCTTCCACCCGAGTTGGCCACCTTAACGGAAACCTGAAAATCACCTCTTTGGGTAGGCGTAAAATGGAAAGTCGAATCACCGGGAACAGGTGTTCCATCCACACTCCAGGCATAAGTAAAAGTTCCGGGCGCACTGACGGTAGGAGCCAGTACTAGGCTATCCCCTACGGAGGTGGTATCTATACCATTGTTGGCTGGAGTAGTAATGGTAGGCGGTTGGGGTTTGGCATCACTTTTCTTACAAGCAGCATAAGTAAGCATCAAAGCCAGGGATGCAAAAGCTAATAAAAACCGATTGGCAATCTTAGTATTCATGGTTGAGTTTTTCTCCTATATTTTATTTATTAAGTAAGCTAATGTCAGCAATGGCAGATACTTCCGTGGACTGTTCCCCCAGCCATTTCATATTGTATTGAATCCCGGTTTGTATCATGATGAAGTCAATTCCCTTGAGAACAACGGTCTTCCCCGTGCTGTCCATGGCCGTAGATATATCTATGGAATCCCCTCCCGCCGCATTATCACAGTACCCGTATTTAAAAGGCAAACTGATGACCAGGGAAGCATTGGACGTATCAATATTCACATCAGGAATCAACGTTCCCGTAAAAGTGACATAATTGGCTGCGATGTTTTCTGGAAAGTAATCCTGGGTATGATACAAATTTGTCAATACCAATCCGGTATCCCCCTCGTTGTCCTTCCATTGAACACTACCATTTGCTGGCGTCGGCCTGTAGTAGGTAACTGCATAATTTCTTTTATATCCAGGGCTATCCGTTTGGCTACCCGCAATCTCATACCAGGTATCGTCGGGCTTCCCGTTCCCATTGGCATCCGTCATCACCCATACCACCCCTGATTCAGAAAAGGTGGGTGTAGCATTGCCCACCACCAAAATATCGTTACCCGCCTTGTTGAGCACCGTATGATCGAAACCATAGATCACATATCCCCCAAAGGCGCCCAGGGATACCAATGCGTGTGCATTACCCAATACCGCCTTTGCTGCACTATCCGTCCCGATTGACGTATTGACGTATTGACCCGGCGCTGGATTGTATTCGAAAAATGAAGTGACATAGGTATTGGAGTTTGCCGTCACCGGCCGTATAGGCCCTTGCGGGACACCACCTGTATCAGAGGGGGTTTCTGGGCTGCTCTTTTTGCAAGCGGCAATCAGCAGCACGAAAACAGCCAGGATGAGGAGATTACGCATAAATATGTTTTTATCATACACTTAATACCTAAAGGCAAAATGTCCTGGTATATCTCCAGTAGTGGTAGACCATTCCTTTTTGCCAGCGGGTGAAAAACAATACAGGGTGCCAGGCGACACATAGTCTTTGGCGTCTGTTACCAAAATTTCCTTTGTCGCAGGATTCACCGAAATGCCATAGGGTAACACGATGTTCTTATCTGTTCCGTCCGTAATAAAAGAGCCGGGTACAATGGTATCCGCCCTGACATCTACCATAGCATAGGAAATCGTTGTCTTCCCCATATGGTAATTGAAATCCGTAGAAAGGACATAGGCCTTTCCTCCGTCTATCCATAGGTTAGTGGCAGGAAGGTGATAATCCTTTTTAACCGTGTCTGCACTACAGTCAATGACATACAGATCAGCGGGTATTGAATAATTATCTCCTCTGGAAGTAACGTATATATTTCCCTGACCATCTGGCACAACACAATCCAAGTTGATGCCCACACTAATGGTATCAATGACGGTAAAAGACCCAGGATCAATGACCGATACGGTACGCTCGTAATCCGGAGGGCTGTAGTCCCCTGAATTGGCCACATACAATTTCCCATTGACGACAGCCAGCTGCTCAGGCTGACGACCCACTGTTACCGTACGCGTAATACTTAAAGCAGCCGTATCTATTTCAGCCACCATCCCATTTGGATCGTTCGGATTGTCAATCTGACCCAGATAAGCACTCACATAAGCCTTACCATTATAGAAAGTTACATTCCGGCAATTGACGATATCGACCTGGGCAAGGTGCTTATTGGTCGCCAGATCCAGAACCTCCACTTTATTGGAATTATTCACCACGATATAGACTTTGGACCCATAAACACCTATATCGTTTCCTACATCCCCCAACCCTCCGGTCACCGCCGGATTGACCAGATTGTATAGATTCAAATCATACATCCCGGTAGTATAGTCCAGGTAATCCAGGGAAGCCTTATTGGCGTTCATATTCCCTTCATTCAGTAGGTAAAGCCCCTTAGGAGATGCTTGTGGATTTCCGGTAAACAAGGCGGTACTGGTCTCCGGAGTAGGCGTGATCGATTTCCGGCAAGCCGGCGCCAGCACCAGACAGGCAGTGGCCATCATCATACAGGCCAAGCCTGGCGTTACACGTTCCGGGACCCACGTCCGGAAGTTCCAAGCAAGAAAACGACTTCTCTTCATCACCATATCAGTTGAAGGGTACAACGATAGTTCCTACCCGGCATCGGGAAGTTGTCTATCACATCGTAGTACTGATTGAAAATATTATTTACCTCCGCCGTCAGCTTGATGCTATGCATCTTTACATTCATTCCATAAGTAAGGGACAAGTCATGGGTATACCAGGGTTGGAGATAATTGGCCGGGATATTGGCTGCCTCATCATAGCGATACCCTGTATAAATAAAACTATAGTGCAGCCCGAAGGACTTCCAGTCCAGGCCTACCAATGCAGATCCGCTATTGACGGGATCGTAGGGTATTTGTTGGTTATAGTTTTCATCCGTGCCCCCGGTAATATCCAAAGCCTGCTCATAAGTATAACTAAGGCCTGTAGCCAGGTGAACGGTGGGCGCCAGTACCCATAAGGCTTGGACATTCACCTCCAGCCCTTTGACGCTGACCTTCCCCAGGTTCATCATCGTCCAACGAAATAGATTGGCGCCAGGGACGGCTACGATCTTATTCGTTACCAGGTTGTAATAGGCATCGGCCTGTATAGCAAAATGCGATAAGAACCCATGGGCATAATCATCGGCATACGTAATACCCAGATCCGTTTGATGGGCAAATTCTGGTTGTAGAAACGTATTGCCCACAAACGTATAATACAGGTCATTGAAAGTAGGCATGCGGAATATATCCTTGTAAAAAGCCCTTACGTGAATGGTTTTGGTGTCAAATGGTTGCCAGCTGGCGAGCACCGCGGGCGTCCATTCTGTTTTGTTTCCAGGGCTGGCATATTGCTTTACCTGGTCAAGCACCACTGTACTTAACAGGTTCCCCTGAATGTCCAGCCCCGGTAGCCGCACATCTGTAGCTAGTGCATTGAGGATGGTTTGACGGGTAGGATAGGCAAAGTGATATAAATTGGCATCCAGGGTATTCCACTTATAATCAGAGGCAAGCGCTACGCTCCACCAGGAATTAACCCGATAACGCTGGGCCAGGGATGCGTAGGCCTCCTGCTCATGGTAGCGATTGTCCAGAAAGCCGGTGGTCGTAACATAATCCGGGTCCAGGTAACGGGTATAGTCATTGGAATATTTACCGATGGCCATCAGGCTGTAACGGCTCCAATCTTTATGGTACTTACCCTGGATAAAATAATCCCTGTCCCAAAGCCTTTGGTCAGAAGTGAAATTATTGCTCACAATAGCCCCCGGCAAGCCCCTGGCTGAATGATACAGATAACCCTTCACTGACCAATCACTGCTGTCCAAGCCCTTTCCATTGAGTCCACCCTCCAGGCGCTGTGCGCTTATATCCCCATTTTGCCGAACGGCAGTCGTATCATAGGCACCATTGGTATAATTGAATTTGTATTTGCCGTTGGCATTGATGGTTTCTGCGCTTAGGGTCGCATAGACCCTTGCACTTAGTTTTTGTTGCCAAAAGATGGAAGGATCTACCAAACCAAAAGACCCTGTCTTAAAAGCCGCCTTCAAAACAGTCTTCCGTCCGCTGGAAAAATCAGGTTGCCTGGCTACCAGGTAAAGTGCATTACCAGAAGCAAAACCAGCAGCAGGCTGAAATATAGTCGCCTTCTGTCCATCGTATAAGTCAATCTCTTCAATATTATCCAGGGAAAATTTACCCAGGTCCACCTGTCCATTCTGCGCATTACCCAGCTCAACACCGTCATAAAAAACGCCGGTATGATTGGTCCCCAGGCTACGGACATCAATGGTCTTTAACCCACCCACTCCACCATAATCCTTGAGTTGTACCCCCGAGAAATAGCGTACCGCATCGGCCACAGAAAGGCTGTTCAATTTCTGAAGGTCAGCCCCCTTCAGCACCTGTGCCGGGGAGGCGGAGGTATCCTTATCGGATAAACTATGTCCCTTCACGATTACTTCTTTTAATATCCGTGCAGAATCCCCAGGCGCGCGCAACGTATCCGTCTGCGCCCGTGCCGGTTCAGTCTGCGCCCGTGGCATCCCACCCCGTGCCATCTGCACGCGCGGCGTACCAGGAGCCGTCTGGG
>CAJCIQ010000001.1 GCA_903970475.1 Beijerinckiaceae bacterium | reverse complement strand
GACTGGTTTTGTATGAACTATTTCATCGATGAATCCAATCTGCTGATACCAGAGCAAAATTTATACACGGCCATTGAAATCGTTACCCTCATTCCAGTAAGCGGACTGGGCGCCTTTGACCAGTTTAAGGACACCAACTCCTGGACCCGGACTTGGTTACCCAATGGATATGGGCATACAGCCCTTCCTATGGAGGATGAACAACCCCGTTTGAAAGCTGCCGGGGAATGGCTCTTCAATAGGCTTTGGCCCGAACGACTCGATGCTTTTTTAATGCGTGTGACGGCACAGCGCTGGAATCAGAAGACCTTATCGGGAAAGAAAAACGGAAGGGGAATACTGATGACCATGGATGCTTCCAGGCATATGGCCAGACCTGAACCAGGCGCCTACCAACAGGAGTTACTGGGCGTCCACGCGCGCAGGGTCAAGGCCGGCGCCCAGGCGTGCAAAGCCTGAGCGTCAGGATTTTTTCCTGAGCGTAATAATGAAATAATCGCCGATCCCTCTCCAGGGCCAGGATCTACGGTACTTGTTTTCCCAGCGGCATAGCATGGCGTATGTGCGGGGATGTTTCTGGGCAAAGCCCACTAAATAGGAAGGCGGAACGATGGTGCATAAACCTTCCAGATCTACCAACTCAAAGGAATCACCCAATAGTGCTCGAACCCTGGCTGGAGCGTAATACCAACAGCGGAACGGTAATCCTTCCACCTTAGCCAGGCGTCCATGTTTTGAAAACCAACGGCGGAATGCCGTTTTCCATTTGCCCCTACACAGGAGCAAGGTCTCCCATAAGCAAAAAGGAGGTAGCAGGGTCAGGGTTACCAGACCTCCTGGTTTAAGTAAGGTGTCAAACTCACCCAACACTTTATCTACATTCCCCGTACAATTCAGCCCTGCAAAGTTGGAAAAGATAAGGTCGTAAGGGCCTTTATGTTTCAGCGCAGATAATTCAGTAAAGGAACAGCGCTCGGTGCTGATTGGCCCAGCCGTCACCGCAGGATCAGCCGTCACCGCAGGCCCAGCCGTCACCGTAGGATCAACCGTCCCCGTCGTGGCCAGAACCTTTTTTTGGAGTTGACTCAGCATACCCGACGCATAATCGGTAGCATGTACCCTGTGTCCCAGACCGGCAAAGTAGATAGCGTCTTCCCCCGTTCCGCAATTCAATTCCAGGATATGGCTACAGGGCTGTAGAAATTGCAACACGTGTTCCCTGACCCTGGAGCGTTTGTATTGCACGATGGTATCCTTCCCATAAATAATATCAAAGATGGATGATTGCCTGGAAAAGGCCTCGGCGGCGAGCACTTCGTTGGAGGGGGGCTCCGGCGCGGCGGCTGGCGCGGTGAGGGCCTCCGGCATCGGGATGTATTGCTCGTTGCTCATACGCTGGCTATTTGGGGAAGCCTCCATTTATGGATCAAGGCCGCCCCCAGGTAGTAATAAGCGGATAAGTGTTTGCGAAGACCGCCCCAACCCTGACCCTTGAATTGAATGGCCAGGTCATGTCTGTGCATATGGTGTACAAACCGGTGCAAACGTCTGTAAAACAGGGGAGGGTAGGTATGGCTGAACATCAAGGCCAGGTCATTCGAATCTGTCCAATTGGCTTTATCGCCCATAGAAGATTTGACCTTTTCGTAAAAGGCCGTACCAGGTAGGGGATAAGAAACCGATATACCTATGTCTTCGGGTATCCAACGCCGTATGAGGGATATTGTTTTGTTGATGTCTTCTTTGGTTTCTCCAGGATATCCAAATTGAATAAACCAGCAGGCTTTGATGTCAAAGGATTTCAGGAGTTGGGTGGCTTTTTCTATCTGAGCAATGGTGGTGCCTTTTTCCATGGCGTCCAGGATTTTCTGGGACCCGCTTTCGGCACCCATCCAAACGCTATCGCACCCGGCCCTGGCCAGATCACTGGCTACTTCTATATCCTGAATAAGATCAGCCCTGGATTGAATTTTGAAGGTGAACTGAAGACCTTCTTCTTCCACCGCATCCGCAAACGCTTTTATCCAACCGGGTTTGAGCCCAAATATGTCATCACAAAACCAAATATGGTCAAACAGATAGGTCCGCTTCAGCTCCGCTAGTTGGGCCGCTACCTGTTTAGCAGGTCTTACCGTGTACCGGTTGCCATAGATGGGCTTAGCGCACCAGTTACAATGAAAGGGACAACCCCTGGTGCTAACCGCATTCAGGGAAAAATAACCCACGTGCTTTAACCAGGTCTGGCGATATGCATCCATATCAACCAGGTCAAAGGCGGGCATAGGCAGCCAGTCCCAATTTTTCATCAAGGGTCTTGGCGTGGTATGTTTGACAGCCGCCGCAGCGCCATCGAGGAACGCTAACCCTTTCACTTCCGCCACCGGCGCCCCGGTTTGGAGACTATCAAGCAACTCAACGAGCGTCAATTCAGCTTCCCCATTGATGATATAGTCAGCTCCGGCCTTTAAATAACCTGCTGTATGGTCCGTAGAGTCTGAACTGGAAATAATGACGGTGCAACCCCGGCCTTTGGCTATCTGTATCATGTCAAAGGTAGCCTCGCGCATGTTGGTCAGGCACATCTTCGTCAGGTAGTTAAACCCATCGGCATAGACGACAAAATATTCAGGGACACTTCCCAATAGCGCCGCCTTACCAAAATGCCCCAGAAGCTCATTGGCCCCGGAAACAAACATGGGATCAAATAAACTTACCTCATATCCCTTATCCCTCACGAGTGCCGCCGCGTATAAAGTGGCCAGGGGTGGGTAAGGCAATCCCGTCTCTGCCTGCTTAACGTCTAGTTTCAGGAAGTAGGGATGGGTGAATAGGACCTTGTTTTTTACCATAACTAAAAACCTTGAATTTCAGGTTGACGATATTTCCAGGTCTTCTGCAATAACCTTATCTCGTAAGGATAACGATAGAATTTAGTTTTATACCGAAGCCCGGAAATCCATTGCAGGGCTCTGCGTTTGCCGGGACTAAGTTTAATGTCAGAAGCCGTCGGATAGTATCCATTGAGGACCGTTTCAAAATCCCGGATAGCATCAGTGTGTTCCGGCTCCAGCCAGGGAGTCAGGGGATTTTTGCGCAAGTTGAATTGCTCCCACTGGGGTTCTACCCAGTCTTCCAGGTGTTGGGGAAAAGAAAAGCCCTGGCTTTGGGCCTGGGCCCAAAGTTCAGAGCCTTCAGTTGGTACCGGGCTATAGGTATAGACTACAATTTCCGTATCTGGGTTGACGTCTTTAATCTTGCGGATAAACTGAATATCGAAGTCGATCTGTTTTTGCACGGCTTCCTTTGTAGGTGCAGGCGCACCCAATACAAAGGAGTATTCCGGAATGATGTCAAACTTTCTCATACGGGCTGCAAAAGCTGCGATCTGCTTTCCGGTTTGGGTACCACCTTTGTCAAACTGCTTGAGGACCTCGTCGTTACCGCTTTCGGCTCCAAAAAAGATCATGCGGCAACCGGCTTCCCTAATCTTTTCCAGGGAAGCATCCGAATAGCCCGACATGGTATCTATCCTGGCCATACCCCACCAGTTCATCTTCAGGGGCCTTACGAGCTCAGAAAAAGCAACGGCCCTTTTTTCAGAGACGAAAAAATTATTGTCATGGAACTCAATGGCATTGGCGCCCCATTTATCATGCAGGTA